>VHDG01000416.1 GCA_016871475.1 Verrucomicrobiota bacterium | reverse complement strand
TCAACTGGCATCGCAACATGATGGAAAGGATCGCTGGCAGCTGGAGGCCCTTGGAATTGCATCCGCTCTGCGCCCCGAAGAATGTTTCTCTGCCTGGCTTACAAAAGCCGGCAACCAGTGGAACACTCCTGCGGGCCGGGATATCGTCTGGCGCATCCGTTCCACAAAGACGCCCGCGCTTCTCGTGAAAATCATCAACGACAAAAACACTCCGGTGTCGGAACGCGCCCGATATCTCCGATCGCTGGACTTCATCAAGGGTCCTGAAAAGGAAGCGGCCTTGCTGGAGTTGATCACCTCAGGCAACTGAGACCGAGGCGATCGTCACAAACCTTGGGGAACCCCGAACTAGGAAACCTGCTCATGCCAACCGAAGAACGAGTCCTTTGTTTTGAAAGAAAACTCCTGGAGCAATTGGGTGTCTTCCAGGGACTGAGTCGCGATATCGAACGGTACCTGCCGATCGTCACTGCATCGCAGAACGTCTCCTACCTCAACAGAAGCGAGGCCGAGCTGGATAAACGGTACAAACAGCTCATTCCATACGTCTTGATCCTCTGCCAGGACAGGATCCTTCGATATCGCCGGGGCAAAGGAGGCCAGGAAACCCGGCTGCATGGCCTCTTCTCAGTGGGAATCGGCGGGCATATTTCCGAGGAGGACAACGGGCTCTTCTCCAGCGCTCACGGCTATCTGGAGGGCATGAAGAGGGAGCTGAAGGAGGAGGTGGACATCGAGGGCGGAACTCCGCCCGCCGTGGCGCTCATCAACGACGACAGCACGGATGTGGGGTTCGTACACTTTGGTGTCGTCCACGTGATGCACGTGCCCGATGAGAAAATCGTGGGTCGTCGCAGCGGCATTCTTGCCCCTGAGTTCGTGTCGCTGGCCGAAGCCAGGCAGGACCTTTCAGCCTACGAGACCTGGTCGAGGTTCTGCCTTGAGCACTTGGATGAACTGCTCACCAAGGCTGCAGTTGTTGATCTGAAGCCCTAGTGCCCAGAGGTCTCTAGGTGGCTTGCTGTTTGATCCACTCAGCCACCCGCGTTTCCGCGTCAGCCACCGGACACAACGTGAGCGCTCCCCCTCGGGGCTTGAGTTCAATCTCGCCCTTGGCGAGCGACTTCTCACCTATTCCCACTCGCAGCGGAATGCCGACAAGGTCTGCATCCTTGAACTTCACTCCGGGACGCTCATCGCGATCGTCCAGAAGGACTTCAATGCCCCTCGACTGAAGGGCGGCATAAAGATCTTCGGCAGCTTTCATCGCAGCCGTGCCTGCCCCTCCGAGCGGCGTGATCAGGACCTGATAGGGCGCCACGTTGAGCGGCCATCGGATACCATCCTTGTCATTGCATTGCTCAATCACAGCCTGAAGCGTGCGGGTCACACCAATCCCGTAGCAGCCCATGACACACGGACGTCGCTGTCCATCCTCCGCCAGGTAGGTGGCCCCCATCTTCTCGCTGTACTTCGTCCCCAGCTTAAAGACGTGCCCGACCTCAATCGCCCGCTGGATCTTGATCGGTAACCCGCTTCCAACACTGAGCTCACCCACCCGGACCGTGCGAAGATCCGACCATTGGATGGCTTTGACGTCCCTTTCAATGTCCACATGCCGAAGATGGAATCCATCCTGGTTGGCACCGGTCGTCATGCCCTTGGCACCGCGCAACGCAAGGTCTGCGTAGATCGGAACTCCCGTGCTTGCGCCAGGCATGTTTACAGCCCCCAGACTCCCCGGATGTGCGCCCAATACCCCAAAAATCTCGTCGGAAGTGGCTGCTCGGAAAACCGTCGTGCCGAAACAACCCGCGAGTTTGGCCTCGTTGGCCTGGTCATCTCCACGCAGCAGGCAGAGAGCAGGCTTTCCGTTGACCCAATAGACGAGAGTCTTGATCTGCGCGACGCCATGCACCGAATAGGGGGCGGCTGCCAGGGCTTCGATGGTCACCACGCCGGGGGTCGCGAAGAGCTCAGGGGTCGCCCCCGTGCTCACCGAAGGCGTGGGCAGGAGTGGGCCCCGACTGCTTGCCTTCTCAATGTTCGCGGCGTAACTGCCGTCTTCAAGATAAGCGACGTCGTTCTCTCCAGTCTCCGCAGGGACCATGAACTCATGGCTGTAGTTTCCACCGATCACTCCGGTGTCGGCCTCGACCGCGAAGGCTTTGAGCCCGCAACGGGCGAAGATGCGGGCATAGGCGTCATACATCTTGTGATAGCTCGCCATGGCTGCGTCGTCCGAGACATCGAAGGAATAGGCGTCCTTCATGATGAACTCCTTCGCGCGCATCAGCCCAAACCGGGGTCGGATCTCGTCACGGAATTTCAGGCCGATTTGATAAAAATTCCGCGGCATCTGCCGGTAGGAGCTAATTTCTCCTGCCGCCAGGGATGTGATGACCTCCTCATGGGTTGGACCGAGCACCCATTCCTTGCGCGCACGATCTTTCACCTTGTAGAGAACATCGGCGGCAGTCTCGTAACGTCCGCTCTGCTGCCAGATCTCCGGCGGCTGGAGCGCGGGCATGGAAACTTCCAACGCTCCGGCTCGATCCATCTCCTCGCGGACAATCCGCTCAATCTTTCGCAGGGATCGCAAACCCAGCGGCAGGAAGGTGTAGAGACCTCCTGTCAGTTTGCGGACCAGGCCCGCGCGAAGCAGAAGTTGATGGGAGAGGATTTCGGCTTCAGCCGGGGTCTCTTTCAGGGTCGGAATGAGTGTCTGGGACCAGCGCATAATAAATCAGGGCGCAGGTTCTAGATCCGATTCCCCGCAGGGTCAAGGCGCGACGGGAGCAGATCCCTCGCCTCGACGTTTCTGAAAGGGCGCACTCTTCACAATCTCCTGGATCAACGTGGAGAAGCGGTAGTTGTCCTGGCTCAACTTCACGCAAATTGCGTTCACCGCACACCGGTCGAAATGTTCAATCCCCCGCCCAAGGGCGTAGGTCAGCGTTTTCTCCACCACACATCGGATAAAGTCATCGCGGTTCTGGTTCACGAGGAGCTTCTTCAGCTCGGCAGGACCGTTGAACGAGACACCAGCCATGAGCTCGCCGGAGGCATCGATGGATGCTCCCCCCTCCTGGGTTCGCCAGGCCCCGATGGCATCGTAGTTCTCGAATGCAAAGCCGATGGCGTCCATTCGATCATGGCAGGAAGCACAACCTGGATTGGCCCGGTGCTGTTCCATCCGCTCCCGCAAGGTCCCGGTCAGAGGATGCTCCTTGTCGATCTTCAGCTCAGGCACGTTCGGGGGCGGAGGGGGTGGCGGAGCAGCCAGAAGGTTCTCCAACACCCACTTCCCACGCTTCACAGGGGAGGTCCTCGTGGGATTGGAGGTGATGGTCAACACCGCTCCCTGGGTGAGAATCCCGCCACGGGTGCCATCCTTGAAACTCACTCTGCGGAACTCGTCCCCCTCCACCCCTTCCAGGCCATAATGCTTCGCAAGCCGGCCGTTCAAATAGGAGAAGTCTGCATCCAGGAGGTCGAGAAGGCTGCGATTCTCTCGAATGATCGCATCAACGAACAACTCCGTTTCCCGGGCCATGTCACGACGCAGCTCAGGCGAGAATGCGGGGAACGTTGTGACGTCGGGTGCAGCGATCTGAAGGCTTCGGGTTTGCAGCCATTGGGTGAAGAAGTTCTGAAGCAGGGCGTCCCGTTTGGGATCCTTCAACATGCGCTCCACCTGGCCCGCCAGGTTCCTCCGCAACCTGCCCGCACCCGCCAGCTTCAGAAGCTCGGCATCGGGCATCGTGCTCCACAGGAAATAAGAAAGCCGGGATGCCAGGGCGAACTCGTTCACCAGATGGGTCTGCTTCGGATTGTCAGGCTCGGGCTGCAACTCTCCACGGAAGAGAAAATGCGGCGACACCATGGCCGCCTGAAGAGCCAGCTTCACGCTCTTCTCGAAGGAATCGTTCTGGGCCTGCCCCAGTTCGAAGAGTTTCATGAGCCGATCCAACTCCGCACGTTCCACAGGCCGTCGCCAGGCGTTGAAGGCGAACTTCCCGATGATCTCCCTGGCTGCAGCGGCGGGCTTCTTTGTGGAAGGCTGGGTGAAGAAGATCCGCTGATGCGTCTCGGGCAGTGATTGCGGCACCGGCTGCAACGGACCTTCAATCTCAATGAACTCCAGCAACAAGTTGCGATCGCGTTTGCGAGGATCCTTCTCCTTGGGGTTGACGTAGTTGTTCAAATACGCGACCGCGATCTTGTGTGTCCCGCGATCAGCCTGGATCCGAACCTCGTGCAGCCTGGCCTCCCGCCGACGCTCCGGCACCTCCACCACCTTGAGATCCGCACCGTTCCACCGAATGGCCATCTTCGGGGCTTCAGGCCCGGCCTGGTCGCCGGCGGCCTTTACCCGAATCGCATACTCGCCTTTACCTCGAAGCACAACCCGGGCATGGACATCCCCTTCCCGCATCAAGCCAAACCAGGTC
>VHDG01000415.1 GCA_016871475.1 Verrucomicrobiota bacterium | reverse complement strand
AGTCTGAAGAACTCTCCTTCAACAAACGGGTTGAGAGGAAGGTTGTATAGATTCCACCCATTCACATTGGCGTTTGTATGAATGGGCAACCACGAACTCAGGTCCGAGGATGTCTCAAGAACGAAGGGTACGAGCGTGGCTCCCTCCAACGCCAGTTCCAGCATGCGATTTGGATCGCCGGGACGACCCCGGAAAGCGGCATATCGAAATCGCAAAGGGGAGAACACGACAAGCCGGTGAGAAGCCGAGCGACGACACCAAACACCGTTGTCCATCAGCACCGAGTAGCGGCCAGACTGGGAGATTTGTAGTCCGGATAGCTCGAGAGCATGAGCCGTGGCACCTGGAATGGGTCGTCCTTCATAGAGCCATTGGTGTCGGATCTGTCCATCCGGCAATGGATGGCTCTTCAGAAAAACCGTAGACCCGGTCTGTGCCTGGGCAGGTCCCTGAATAACGACCGATTCAAGACCACTGAGACCCTGTTGAAGAAACTGTTGAAGCACCCAGTGTCCCTCCGAGTTCGCCACCAACCAGAGTGCGGAGGAGCTGTTCATATGCAGCCCTACCGGCGACCAGGCATTACCGAGTGTTTCTGCCGGGGTGACACTCCAGATCTCCTGACCCGAAGAATCAGATCTCAAGACACGAATCGAGCTGAGTATCTCCTGTCCAGTCCAGGTGTACTGGGTGTACGCCGCAAACAAGTTGCCCTGGGCGTCGACAACAGGAGGTGACTGAAAGTCCACTGCAGAACCCGCTCGTGGGAGGGAAACTTTCCATTGCTCCTGACCGTTTGGTTGGAACTTTCGGATGGTGAGATTCGCGAGCATGACACCGGCACCGGGTAGATACTCCGCCAGTTCCGACACTTGAAGCCAGGCCGAACCGTCCGAGTCCACCCTCAGCCAAACCGGCTTGCTCGCTGCATCCAGACCAGGATCACCCCAAAGCGACAAGGCAACCCCGGGCAGCTTCACCACGCGTTGAAGTGTTCCGTCGGGTAAGAACTCTTGCAGCCTCAACTGAGCGGGTGTCGCATTTGAATCAATCGATACAACCTGCCAGAGGGCTCCGGATGATGTGACACCGATGGCCCGCCCCTGCTTCGCTTCCCACGGATTGGAGGATTCCAGCTTCACCCACTCCTGCGCTCCTGTGGAGTCGAGTTTCAGAAGCACGCTTTGGTGGGGATTTCCGAAGCCAGGATAAGGCGAAGGGGAGTCATACCCTGTGACCGCCACGCCTCCATCGGGTGTAATCACGAGACTGCGAGCCAGACCCAGGACCATTCCGGACGAAAGATACCGGGTGGTCCAGCCGGGGGCTCCATCCTTCTCAAACTTCCAAACAGCCATCGACCCGCTCACGCTACCGCAAAGATAGGCTCGCCCCTCCGAATCCAGAACGAGATCAGCGACCTGACCCGCCCCCATCCGGGCATCCACTTTTTTCCAGAGCAGCTGCCCATCGGATCGATACTTCAGCAACACCGGATCCACGCTCGGGGTAGGCGGTCGATTCCATGCTGTATAAACGTTCCCCTCCAGATCGAGTTTCAGCCCAACCGGGTAAGGTGGATCCTGGGGGGTGCGAGATGTTTGAATAACAGCTTCCCACAACAACACGCCGGCTGAACTGAATTTGCGCAGGACATAATCGGGACGTCCTGAGTCAGGTGCAAATCCGCTCCCCAGAACATACATGCCCCCGCCAGCATCCATGGCACTCAGCATGGCTCGGCCCATAGGATACCTCGGACTTGTGATCTTCGAAGCCGCGCCTCTCTGGACGTCAGCCATAAATCGCAAGGTCGCTGAAGATTCTTTGAATCCAAAAGGATTGGACACTCGCAATGTGTAGTTGCCCGCATCTGTCAGCTGAGTTTTCTCGACAATGAGCGCCGCACGATCAGCTCCGGGCAATGGTTGTCCATTCAGGAACCACTGGTACTCCAGGCCCGGGTAGTATGGGACCGATGCTTTGAACCGAATTGTTGAGCCAATGACAACACAGTGACTCTCCAGTTCGGACAGGATCTGCGGATCTGGATGAACCCTCACCCTGGCAGCTGGAGCTTGGTAACATTCGTTGCCCTCACACACTTCCAGCACGTGGAAACCAGTGTCAGTCAATTGTGCTCCGTTCAGCGACAATTTCGGTCCCGAGGCTTCAGGGATTGTTTGGCCAGACTTCCACCACCGATAGGTCCTTCCGGGCAAGCCCGGATCCGACGAAGAAATATCTCCAGAAGCGCCCAGTGGAACGTCCACAAAGTACGAGCGAAGTGCGACAGGGCCGGCGGGTCGGACAGGATGATTGGAATAACCGAGCAGAATGGGAGCACCATGGCCCCAAACCTGGCCTTCCTCCACCGTTGCAAGTCACAGCTTGGTATCATCACCCCAGATAAGTTGCCCGGAATGCATTGCTACCTGAGATGCCTGACGGGCTCTCCAGTGCAACACTCCGTTCATGTCAAAGACAGCAACTTGAGACCGGCTGGCAGCATTGGATGCTTCGGGCACGCCCGGGCCGCTGATCCCCACCCAGCCTCCTGAGCTCAAAGAAACGAACTGCGCTCGGGTGAACGTGCCATCCGTAATCAAGGACATCCATTGTCTCCGACCCTCTGCGTCGAATCTCCACAACGCTGCGGTCCCGGTATTAATGATCTGCGGACCATCTTCTGGATCTTTGATCACTTCCGATCGCAGCGAAGCCATCCCGGAAATCAGAATCGAGCCATCCGGCGCGAGGACAGCGTCCCAAAAATCCTCTGAACCATGAAGCCCCTCATCGTGCTGCACGCTCCAGAGCTTACGTCCCGTTGAGTCGAGGCGGATGAGCAGCCCATCCTGTCCACGGTCTGGATCGAGACGTGTACCAGTAACAATCCACCCTCCGTCCGGGGTCGCGAGAATCTTTCTGGCGAGGCCACTGAAGGATCCGTTCACGCTGTCCCGCTACTCCCAGTTCTGTCTGCCCAAGGAATCATATTGGACCACAACCAAATCACCAAATCGTTGGATGCCCTCTCCAGGAGAGTGGCCTGCGACCAAGACCTTGCCGGAAGAGTTCACGCCAAGAGCTCCAGGAGTGCCTTGTGCATTGTTCGGCCCCCGATAAACCGCTTTCCAGAGCTGTTGGCCGGAGGACGAGTACTTCAAGGTGACAAAAGCAGGTTGATCGCCGGCACGTTCAACTCCGCCCCAACCGGTTACGAGGACGTTTCCTACAGGATCGAATGCCGCGGCAACAGCTCGGTCATACCCTCCAGCGGATCCCCCATAAGAGCGGCTCCACGCAACCGATCCATTTGCCCGGTAGAGCGTCACCAGGTAATCCTCCTGGGCCGTATCGACGAATCCTGAAAGTATCACTTTTCCATCCGCTGAAACATCCATGGCAGCCAGCTCTCCTAGAAAGGGAGTGTTCCATTCGGCGCTGCCGTCTGAACGGTGCAGAGTCACCCCTGCGCCGGAGTAAGCGGAGTAAATCCGGCCAGCTGAATCCTTACGCATCAATCCGTACTGTGGGAAACGCAGCACCGCAGGTTGTGGAAGCTCTGATCGGAATGCCAGATGGGCCGCTTCGCTAATTCTAAGTGATGCGACCTCACTGATCACTGAACTCCATCTGTCGGTGACTTCCACTGTGTATTCTCCGGCATCAGACTCGGACACGGATGAAAACCGCAGTTCCGAATCTTCTGCCCCTGGAATGACCTGTCCGTTGCGTCGCCATTGGTATCTCAAAAGCCCGTGTCCTGTGGCAGAAACTCCAAGGGCCGCTGATTCGCCGGCGATCACGACCATGGAACCGGGTTGATGCATGACTTGCACTCGGGACACAACCCTCACCCTGGCAGACCCGCTGACAACAGTACCGCCCGCGTTGGACACAGCCAGGGAGTAATCGCCGTGAGTGCCAATATCCGGGGGTCGCACCGTGAGCTGAGTAGTTGTCGCTCCGGGAATGTTCGATCCGTTGAGTCGCCACTGAAAGGAGAGAGGAGAAGCTCCGGACACCGATGCTTGCAAAACTCCATTGGAGCCTTCGGCCATCGTGATGGATTGCGGTGTCTGCGAAAAAGTTGGCAGACCCGCAGTGGAGAGCACTGAGAATCTGGCGGAGATGATGTCGTGAGTTCCGGGTCCGACCGGAGCACCGTAGCCTCCCATGACCAGACGGGCCTGGGAATCCATCGCAAATGCTCGTGGCTGAATCTCCTGGAAATCGGGGTGCCTGAACGCGACGTCCCGCAACAAAGTACTCCGGTCATCAAAAAGCAACGCAAGTGGCCTGGTGCGATATCCCAACCCTCCCACATGTCCTCCCACCAGCCAGTGTCCGGACGGCGTGTGGAAAAGACGAAGACCCCGCGCAGCTCGACCCTCCGGCGGATGATAGTGAGCGACCCAGGTCGGAGCATCCTCCTCAGCCTCACCACTAAAC
>VHDG01000414.1 GCA_016871475.1 Verrucomicrobiota bacterium | reverse complement strand
AAGTAGGCGAGGGCGAAGGGGTACTCCCCATCGTTGACCACCCTGAGGTCCGCCTGCATTCCCTCCTCCAAGGTCACCGAACATTTGGTCTCCCCCTTTGCCAGGACCTGAAGGATGCCCGGCTGCGAGGCGAAAAACTCGATCACACGATCCGGGTGGCGCGAGGAAACGATGAAGTCCAGGTCTCCCACAATCTCCCGATAGCGACGCGCGCTTCCTGCGAGGCTGCAACGGATCACATCGGGATGGCCTCGCAGGCTTGCAAGAATGGGCTCAGCGAGGAAGAGAGCCGCATCCAGTCGATGTTTCGAGGCGAACTGCCGCTTGAAGGCGATGGAGTCCAGGATCTTGGTTTGCGTCTTCTCACCAAAACCCTTGATCTCGGCCACCTTTCCGTCCTTGCAGGCCGTTTCCAACTTCTCGATGGAGTCGATGGCGAGTGAGTCGTACAACGCCTTCACCTTCTTGGGGCCGAGTCCCTGAAGCTCGAGCATCTCGAGCAGCCCCGGGGGAAGGGATGCCTTCAGATCCTGGTGGTAGGCAAGCGAGCCGCGTGTGACCAGCTCGGTGATCTTTTGCTGCAGTGCCTCGCCGAAACCCTTGAGGGTGCCCAGACGATTCTCCTTCACGTAGGATTCGATGGAGTCCGGCAGAGTCTCGATGGTGCGCGCGGCTGAAGCGTAGGCGCGGGTTTTGAACGGGTTTTCACCTTTGAGTTCCAGGAGAACACCGATTTCCGAGAGCACATCTGCGACCTGTTGATTATCCACGGGGACCGAATGGTTCGAGCTGTTTTGGCGTGGGTTGACATTGTATCCAAGCCGAAGTTGCGGCGGAGGGTTTCATCGTTTCATGGACGCTGCAAGGCTCGAAAATGTCCTCCCGCGCTACTTGAAGCGCCTGATTCTTCCTGGCTTAATCGGGTTATGAAGAAGTTGTTCAACGCTTGGAAGGTGTGCTGGTTGGATCAAGATTCTGAATTGCTGGAGACGGATCTCGGATCGTCCACTCAGGCGCTGTTGGCGTTTGGCTTGAAGGTCATCCTGATAATACTCGGAACATGTCCAGTCTCTGAGGTTCATGCGATCGAGCACTTGGATGAAGATCCGCTCTTCATCGCTCCTAGCTCCCTCGGAGCTGGGGCGAAACCGTGCTCCGGCCTCCTTTCTGTTGCCACGCTAGATGCTCGTCTTATCCCCACCCCATACGTGCCCATACCATGTGCACTGTATTGGATGGAGATAGATCGCCTCGGGAATCTGGTTGTAATCGACAATTCGGGAACGATCCTCCGTTACACATCTTCAAACAGGCTCTTTACTGTAGTCGGGCAAACCACAGGGGCATATTGTCCCGAAGTGCAGTTTTTGGCAATCAACTCGGCAAGCGATGTTCTTTACTCGGATCGTAATTGGCCACCTGCAATTCAACGCCTTACTCGAGATGGGAAAACCAACGTTTTTCTCTCTCTGGACTACACTCAAGTCCTTCGATCGGATCGAGTAGGGCTGATTGAACCATGCAGAGCGGCGATCGCGAGTGATGACACGGTTTTCTTTACAGCGTTCTACAACAGTCGGGACCTTGGTCAGTCCTTGGGTGGAATCTTCCGCGTTAGCACAAATGGGGACCTGTCCCTGATCTCTAGTCGAAATCGTCTTAACGATGCTGAATCCGTGATGACAACGGATGCTGTAGGCCAGATAATCTTTTCTTCATTTGATCCCACACAGGAGGCAATGTCCCTAAATTGGCTGAAACCGAATGGAACATTGGCTGGGTTCCCATTACCCAAACCAGTTTTCTTTCCATATGCACTAGTTGCTCACCCGTCGGGATATCTCTACGCCACGGCTCGGTCTGATCCCTTGCTTCGCCGCATCTCGGCCGACGGTCGCGTTGAGATTGTTGCCACCAATCTCTACAACGCTGCAATCCTTGCGGTTCGCAGGAAGGTCAATGAACGTCCCATGATCCTGGTGGATGGCGAGCGGGTCGTGCCCGGCCCTGCAAGCAGCGCTAAACCAGTCTCAATCTCGATGACCTCGTCGCTGACCAATGCCACAATTCTCTACTCCCTCGATGGTTCGGAACCGGGATTCTCTTCTCTGCTCTACTCAGGTCCCTTCACCATGCGAAAATCTGCTCGCGTCCGGGCTGTCGCTTTCGACGAAAACTTTCAGCAACGCTTCGAATCACCCCCACTGGATATCCAAATCGTCAGTGTTTCTCTGACCACCTCCTCCACTGGCGGGGGAGTCGTGGCGCGTGAACCCATGGAGGAAGGTTATCTGCCCGGCACTTCAGTCGAACTGCGCGCCGTACCAGAGCCCGGTTGGGTGTTCCTTCGGTGGCTCGGTGATGTGGGTGACACGAACAATCCCACCAGGATCACGCTGACTCGTGATGCGTGTGTGCAGGCGGAGTTCGGAACCTCATTCACAACCGCCTCTGTGGGATCGGGAACCGTCGCAGCCATTCCCCAGCCGGGCATCCTGCCGTTTGGCACCAAGATTCGGGCCACGGCCAAACCGGCTGCAGATCACTACCTCGCATTCTGGGGAAGCCCCGCAAACAGCACGAACGTCGTTCTCGATTACACGCTGAATCGTCCCAGCTTAAAGCTGACCGGCGTTTTTCAGCCGCTCAGCCAAACGCAGGTGTCTCTGTCAGTGGAAATCGAAGGTCGCGGATCCCTGCTGCCCTCAGCCCTGGGGTCCCGATACACCATCCATTCGCGGTTACTCCTTGAAGCTGTGCCCGATCCTGGACAGGTCTTTCTCGGTTGGAGGGGCGACCTCTCAGGCTCCGAGCGCAATCAGCCTCTCATCCTGGATCGCAGCAAGGCCGTCAAAGCGATATTCACCCGAGCTCCAGTTCTATCCATCTCAGGATGCGGCGAAGGAACGTCCGGTGGACGTTTCCGTGCTCAGGTTGGGGGGGCATATGGAGTAGCCTATGCAGTGTCGCAGTCTCACGATCTGAGGGCGTGGACTCCCATCGGAATCTTCACCAATAGCTTCGGGCATTTCCAATTCGATGTTCCCATCAGCAATGAGAATCAGCGTTCCTTTTTCCGTGTGGATGAAAATTGATCCTGGAACTGGGAATGGAGAGGCATCGAGAAGACCGATACACTTGACGATGCTTTCGAGGAGAGCCCGGACACCCTTCCCAGTAACTCATCCGCGTGTGCCTGAATAGCAACGAGGTCGTAACCTGGATTTTTGGCCTGGGAGCGATGGCGTCTCGCCGGCACGGGGCGATGAGCAAGCGAGAGGCCGGCGAGACGCCAGCGCTCCCGGCCAAAGTCAGTTGCCACAACTCACAACCTCACACTGTCCGGCCACCGGAGCCGAAGCGGGCGTAGCCCGGGCACCCTGAAGGGGTGGACAACGAACCTGGGGCCCCGGTCACCGACGACTGATGATTGGACACTCACCCTATCGCTCCTCGGTACCCTCGATGTCGGACGCGCGGCTCGTTGTCCACCCTTGAGGGTGTGCCTTCCTGGGCGAACGTACGCAACGGCAGCGAATGTCCTTTGCAACGCGCGGGGGAGGGCCAATTCGCTCGCATGGTCTGATCGGTGAAGCGCAAGCGGGCGAAGTGATTTGGAAGTTACGTTTCTCGAACAGCCGTCTGCCGGCGCTTGAGCTGCTAAAGGATGGAAAACAAACCTGGGGGCAGGCCTGTCGTCAGTCGGTTGGTTGTCGGACGTGCGGCTCCTTGTCCACCCTTGAGGGTGTGCCTTCGTGCGCGAAAGTAAGCAACGGCAGGGAATGTTCGTTCAACTGGTTCCGCGGCTGAATAGCCTCCTGGAAATCCGCGTATTCGCCCCGCGTCATCTGCGGATAAACCGTCCGGGCGGGGCGATGCACAAGATTGAGTCTCAGAAAGCGGGTGCCGATGGAAGACGGAGCTGATGAAGAAGCTGCACGCTCTATTGCTCGCCTCTGCCGTGTGTTTTGACCTGAGCGCCGGATCCCCGGCGTCAAGATCCCCGGCAATGGACCTGGCACTGTCCCTTAATGAGGCATTTGCCTCGGCTGCCGACTCAGCGTCGCGGTCTGTCGTCGTGATCAATGTCATCACCCGCAATCCCGTCAGCCTCAGGCTGCGGGATCCCGAGCTGGATGCTGAATCGCTCCCGTCCGAGCCCAGACATCAGCGTGAGGGTTCACGGTCTTACAGTGACGGTGGTGGCAGGAAAGGCGGGCAGGCGTTCACTGCGCAGCCGCTTTCCTATGATAGCCAGGGCTCGGGCGTCATTTTGCGCGAGGACGGCTATATACTCACAAACCGGCACGTGGTGGATGATGCGCAACACATTCATGTTCGACTTGCGGATGGACGTGAGTACTCGGGAGAGCTTCGAGGTGTGGATGCGTTGTCGGATCTCGCCGTGGTCAAGATTGAGGCGTGCGACCTGAAGGTTGCAACACTGGGCAACTCCGACCGGACGCGTGTGGGGGAGTTC
>VHDG01000413.1 GCA_016871475.1 Verrucomicrobiota bacterium | reverse complement strand
GAGGCGGGTGTGGTCCAGACCCAGCAGGTGGAGAACGGTGGCATTGAGGTCGTGGATGTGGACCGGGTCCGAGATGACATTGTAAGAGAAATCATCCGTCTCGCCGATCATCGCGCCGCATTTGACGCCGCCGCCGGTGAGCCAGAGCGAGAAGCAGCGCGGGTGATGATCGCGACCATAGTTGGTCCGGGTGAGTTTCCCCTGCGAATAGACGCTCCGCCCGAATTCGCCGCCCCAGATCACCACGGTGTCCTCCAGCAGGCCGCGTTGCTTCAAGTCCTCGACGAGAGCGGCACTCGGCTGGTCGGTGTCGTAGCACTGGGTCCGAATGTCGCGGGGAAGATCGCCGTGTTGATCCCAACCGCGGTGATAAAGCTGGATGAAGCGAACCCCACGCTCGGCGAGACGCCGCGCGAGGATGCAGTTCGCCGCATAGGTGCCCGGCTTGCGCGACTCCGGGCCGTAGTGTTCGAAGACGGACGCGGGTTCCCTGGATAGATCAGCAAGCTCCGGAACAGACGTCTGCATGCGGAAGGCCATCTCGTATTGGTCCATGCGGGCCCGGATTTCCGGGTCCTGATACTCGTCGAGCTTGATCTTATTGAGTCCGGCGATGTCATCGAGCATCGCGCGCCGACGTTCCGGAGTGATGCCGGGCGGGTTCGACAAAAACAACACCGGGTCCTTGCCGGGACTGAATCGAACACCCTGGTGACGGGCTGAAAGGAATCCCGAGCTCCACATTCGTTCATGCAGCGGCTGTGCATTGCCTGACCCGCTCGGACGGGAAATCATGACCACAAACGCAGGCAGGTCGGCGTTCTCCGAGCCGAGTCCATACGACATCCACGAGCCAAACGAAGGCCGTCCAGCCACCTGACTGCCCGTTTGCAGCAGGGTCATGCCGGGGTCGTGATTGATGGCTTCGGTGTGCATCGAGCGGATGATGCAGAGCTCGTCGGCAATCCGCGCAGTATGAGGGAGCAGTTCGCTGAGCCAGCGACCAGATTGCCCGTGTTGATTGAAACTGAAGACGGACGGTGCGATTGGAAACCGTGCCTGTCCCGAGGTCATCCCGGTGACACGCTGACCCCTGCGGACTGAGTCAGGTAGATCCTTGTCGAACATCTCACCCAAGCCCGGTTTGTAGTCGAAGAGATCCAGCTGCGATGGCGCACCCGCTTGCGTGAGCCAGATCACACGTTTTGCCTTGGGCGCAAAATGCGTCGCGCCCGTGCCGCCTTGAGCCGCCGACAATCCTGGGCTCCATAGAGAGGCCAGCGCAGCCGCGCCGATTCCGGTGCTGACGCGACTAATGAAGTCGCTGCGTGTGATGGCTAGCAATGGATTCGGGTGCATAACGGGTTATTGCCTGGTCACCGTTTCATCGAGGTTCAGCAAGGTGCTTGCGAGCGTGGTGTAGGCCGCCAGTTCTGCGACATTTAGCGCTCCATCCGCGGCTGTTTCTCCGACTTTCAATAAACTTTCCGCCCCCGCAGGGTCGGCCTGGAATTCAAGCACGCTGCGTTTCAACGCCGCGGTCAGAATCCTCATCTCTGCACGGCGGGGAAGCCGCGCGGTGATGAGGCGAAAACCCTGGGAGAGCCGCGATTCAATCGAGGTGCCTCCCTCGCGCATCATCCGTTGACCCAAAAGCCGTGCTGCTTCGACGTAGGTGGGATCGTTCAGGAGATTGAGCGCTTGAAGCGGCGTGTTGGTGCGCGGTCGGCGCAGGGTGCAGGTTTCGCGGAAGGGTGCGTCGAAGAGCAGCATGGCTGGGTGTGGAACCGAGCGTTTCCAATAGGTGTAGAGGCTGCGGCGGTAGAGGGCCTCTCCCTTGTCCTGGGTATAGGTGGCCTTCGGGTTGTCCTTCTGATTGACCACCTGCTCATAGAGACCGGGCGGGTGGTACGGCTTCACCGAGGGCCCGCCGATCTTCGGTATAAGCAGACCGCTCGCGGCGAGTGCCTGATCCCGGACGAATTCGCCCTGCAATCGAAAGCGTGGGCCGCGCGCGAGCCAGCGGTTGTCCGGATCAAGCTCGTGCGCCTTGGGGTTGAGCTTTGAGCTTTGCTGATAGGTCGCGCTGGTGACCAACAGGCGAAGCATGGATTTTGTATCCCACCCGCTGGAGATAAATTCCGATGCCAGCCAGTCAATCAGCTCCGGATGGCTTGGAGGCTCGCCCTGAGAGCCAAAGTCCTCTGCTGTGCGCACCAGACCGGTGCCAAACAGCATCTGCCAATAGCGGTTGACCGTCACTCGCGCCGGTAGCGGGTTCGCCGGATCGACCAGCCAGAGGGCCAGGCCCAGACG
The DNA here is from genome assembly GCA_016871475.1 of Verrucomicrobiota bacterium. Classification (GTDB taxonomy): domain Bacteria; phylum Verrucomicrobiota; class Verrucomicrobiia; order Limisphaerales; family UBA11320; genus UBA11320. The sequence continues at coordinate 2,171 of VHDG01000413.1, read as the reverse complement.
GTTCAGAGGCACACCCGCCTGCATCAAGGGCAATGCAGCGGGTGTGGCTGCTGTGACCTTCTCTCCGGGTTGGTCGAACACACCTCGACGCAGAATAAATGTGTCGCGTGGTTTGGCTTCGTCCATCACCAGGGTGACCGGGATGGCGCTCTCCTCGTCCTTCAGGGATTTTGTGAGCTTCGTGAGCTGTTCCTTCGATTCCGGGCTCTGGTCCTGTCTGGCCTTCTCGATTTCCGCCTTGATCGCGTCAATCCTTTCCAAGCGGTCTGGAGTGGGCAGCGGCAGGAACGGCGGGCTGCTCACGTTCGCAGCCTTGTCGTAATCTCCCGCCCCGTTCTCCGAGACATTGTGGAAAAACGCTTTGAGGCTGTAAAAATCACGCTGTGTGAAGGGATCGAATTTGTGGTCGTGACAGCGGGCGCAGTTGAAAGTTTGAGCCAGCCAGACCGTGGCTGTCGTTTCCACCCTGTCCGCAGTGTATTCAGCCAGGAATTCCTCGGGAGTCACACCGCCCTCCTCGTTGATCATGTGGTTGCGATTAAACCCGGTCGCCACGCGCTGTTCGACTGTAGCGTTGGGAAGCAAGTCGCCGGCGATTTGTTCAATGGTGAACTGGTCGAAGGGCTTGTTCTCATTGAACGCCCGGATGACCCAGTCCCGCCAGGCATGGAGCGTGCGGTCGCGATCCACCTGATAGCCATTCGTATCGGCGTAACGGGCAGCATCCAGCCAATCCAGAGCCATGCGCTCCCCGTAATGTGGCGAGGCGAGCAATCGATTCACCACCCTTTCGTACGCCCCTGGCGCAGTGTCATTCACGAAGGCATCCACCTCCGACGGGGTGGGCGGCAGACCGGTGAGGTCGAGCGTCACGCGGCGGATGAGGGTCACCCTGTCCGCCTCCGGGGCCGCCCGCAGTTTTCTCGCAGCGAGGCGATGGCGGATGAATGCGTCCACTGGATGCGAGTGCATCGACGGGACCGGCGGCCTCTGAACAGGCTGGAACGCCCAGTGGGTCTCGTACTCCGCACCCTGGGCGATCCACTGCCTCAAGAGATCCATTTGCGCGGCTGTGAGTGTCTTGTGAGCCTTGGGCGGGGGCATCCGGTCCTCGCTGTCGGTGGTCGTGATTCTCCGGATGAGTTCACTCTTCTCCGGTTGCCCCGGCACGATGGGGAACTCGCCTGACTGGGTCGCCTTCAGGGCCTCCTCCCGAATATCCAGCCGGAGGCCGGCCTTGCGTTCATTCTTGTCCGGGCCGTGGCAATGAAAGCAGGCGTCGGAAAGAACAGGACGGATCTCCCGATTGAACTCGATCTTCGCTGATCGAGGAGACGCGCCTGCTTGAGCATCAAGCAGCATGACACTCAGACTCAAAATGAAGGCGCTGAGCCGTTGGGCTTTCATCTGTTGGATAAGTGTTTCTCTGTCGCGAGTCTGTGCTTCGCGTCCAGTGGTAGAGCCGAGTTCCACATCTTGGCAAGACAACTCACATTTGCGATTTCGGGCGGATGGCAACGTACTTGACTCGAAGAAGTGAGATGCATTTCGAATGTCCTCCGATGGGAGAATCGCGTTGGAATCTTCCCGTCATCCACTATCCTGTCCAGGAATGGACATCACTGCTTCCACCATCGGCATCCTGCTCAGCACCCGCAGGAATGACGCCCTCGTCGAATGCGCCCTTGGTGAAGGAGGTCAAAACCGCCTACAGCAAATGGCTGAAGGAGCAAGGCCCCGCGTTCACCTCCTTTTACTGGCAACTGGGTTACGGGGCTTTCTCCGTGGGCATGAGCCAGAAGGAGACCTTGCTCCATTACATCGACACGCAGGGGGAGCATCACAAGACGCGCACCTTCCAAGACGATTACCGCGCCTTCCTCAAGAAATACGGCATCGAATACGATGAACGCTATGTTTGGGACTGAATCCAGCACCACTCACTTTCATTAACCGATGAACATCCAGGAAGTCATCCGAACGATCAACCAGATGCAGGCCGACGGCATCATTGACCGCTATGCCATTGGTGGCGCCGTGGGAGCCACGTTTCATCTGGAGCCGGTGTCCACGCTCGATGTGGATATCTTCGTCTCGTTCCGCACCGAGGCTGCTTCCCTGCTCATCAGTCCCCGGCCGATCTACGATTACCTCACCGCGCGAGGGTGCGT
>VHDG01000412.1 GCA_016871475.1 Verrucomicrobiota bacterium | reverse complement strand
CATTCACCTGTCGGAGCGCATCGGACAGTTGGGTCTTTTCGTCGAGAGCAGCCAGAATCTTCTCGTTGGGCAGGCAGATCACCGAGTCGGAGGCGGCGCGAAGGGTCTGAAGTCCCGACGCAGCCCTCTTCTGTCGATGGACGCCTTCACAGTGAAAAGGTGTGATGGCGATGGCCACGGCGAGGGCACCGGCCTCACGGGCGATCCGGGCCACGACCGGGGCAGCTCCGGTGCCGGTGCCTCCCCCCATGCCGGCGACGATGAAGACAAGATCCGCACCATCGCAGAGCTGGCGCAGCATCTGGGCATCCTCTTCCGCGGCCTTCCGGCCGCGCTCCGGCTCCCCCCCTGCTCCGAGACCGCGGGTGGTTTGGGGGCCGAGCAGCTGCCTGTTCGCGTGAGTGATCCGCTGGAGCGCTGCCTGGTCCGTGTTCAGGACCGTGTAGTCCACTCCCTCCAAAGGAAGCGCTGCCATCTGTTCCACGGCATTGCAACCCGCTCCCCCGACGCCCAGGACGCGGATACGAATGATCCGCCGTCCGGGAGAAGAGGCGGAGTTGGATGTGATATCGGTCATAGGATCATGGCCCTCCGTAGGAAACCGTTCAACGTGTGCTTGAGACTCTGTCCGAAAGTCGTGGAGACGTTCTTACGCTTCTCATGGAAGGAAGCGAACCGGACAAGCCCGATGGCGGTGGCGAACTCCGGCTGATCGAGCGCGGACTTGATGCCCGAGATGGAATTGGCCCGGCCCAGGCTCGCGGGAACGTGGAAAACCCTCTCGGCCAGCTCCAACAAACGGGGCGTCCTGGCCACACCGCCGCAGAGCACGACCCCTCCCCCAAGCGAGCTCAGCGCATCATGTCGCTCCAAATCCTGAGCCACCAGCTGCAGCATCTCCTCGAGTCGCAGCGATGCGATGTGCTGAAGGTGCTCAAGGTTGATGGTTCGCGCAGGCATGCCCAACTCCGCAGCAGTGGTGATGCTCTGTCCCCGTGCGGAATCGGAAACCAGTGCGGATCCATAATCGATCTTGAGCTGCTCGGCTCTTTTCAACGGAGTCTTGAGCCCATAGGCCAGATCGTTGGTGACATGATCCCCACCCACGGCAAGCACCCCGGCGTGACGGACCGCGCCCCCTGCGTAGGCCACGTAGTTGGTCACTCCCCCGCCCATGTCGATGACAATCGTCCCCATCTTCCGCTGGTCGGCGGTCAACACGCTCAACGCTGAACCCAGACCTGTGAAAGCCACGGCATCGACGTCGATTTGAAGACTCTTGACGGTTCGAATGGGATTCTGGAGGCGGTTAAAGTTCCCGTGGATGACGTGCATATCGACCTCGACACGAGATCCAAAGCGACCCACGGGATCCACCACGCCATCCTGTCCATCGATCATGAAATGATGGCGAGTGGCATGGATGATCTCGTTGTCGGAAGGCAGGCGGACGGCCCGGGCGTTCTTGATGGCATCGTCCACGTCCTCGCGTGTGATCTCGCGATCGACGGACACGACAGGATGCACACCCCGGTTGAGGATGGAGTCGATGTGGCTTCCTGTGACACCGAGATACACGCTTCGGATTTCGACATCCGCCATCTGCTCGGCTTCGGCGATGGCGGTTCGGATATCCTCCTCGGCGCGTGAGGAATCGACGACCTCCCCCTTCCTGACGCCACGAGATCGGCACTGGCCGATTCCGATGATATTCAACTCCTCGGAGTCGTTGATTTCACCAACGACGGCGCAGACTTTGGAAGTTCCGACCTCCAGGCCGACGACAACAGTGGATGACTTAGGCATTGCGTTTGCGGGCACCCCGGTGAGGGCGCTGGGCTTTGGGTTTGACGAGTGCGGCCTCGCTGGGTTCGAGCCATCGGGCGGGAATATTGTTACCGACTGAAAGATCTGCGGAGGCGAGCTTGAGGCCGGCACGAACCCCGTGATCGTGGATGCTGCGCCACCTCTCCAGCTGGGCTTCCGGCTGACGAAGACCGAACACCACCTGCGCCCGCTGTTCCGTGGACACCACCAGGATGTCGGGCAAGCCCACATGGATCTCCCGGATGTCGGTGAAGCCGGCCATCGGAGAGCGGTCGAAGGCGTTAAGAAACCTCAGCGCCGCCAGAACCTGCGGGGCCTCCACCTTCTTCCCCGGCCGGACTTCTGTGGGCGCAACTCCTGTCACGATCGTCAACGGGTCAGAAACCGGCTGCGGTACGGACCTCTGATAAGCCATGATGTGTGGCATCACGAATCCCTCCTCATCCAGAGCATAGGACACGAGGTCGGTTGAGGCGCCGAGCCTGGGCTGGGCAAAGATGAACTGGGCAACCGGCTCGCGCTCCCGGATCAGGATGCGCAGCGCATGTGGAAGGATCCGTTCAACCTCGGCGGATCTCACCACGTGCACGGATTCGAGATCGCGTTGCACCCGTTCCAGATCGAGCGCAAAAAGATTGTCCTCGGGTCGAACCCCGGCCCACCGGCGAATCTGCTCAGGAGCGATCACGCCGTCCGTCTCCACCTGGATCTCGCGAACGGCGAAGGCAGGGTTCTGATAGATCATTTTCTGGACGAGCCAGCTCCCTCCCTTCCAGGCGACAAAGAGCACCAGGAAAGCGGAAACAGCCGCACCCAGCACCAGGCCCAGCCATTTGGCCTGGGCGCCGCGTTTCTGGTCTGAACTTAGTTTAACATCAAGAACGTGCCGTCTCTGAAACGCACGGTTCTTGCGACGTCCACCGAACAAACTCATATCGACCTCCGCATGCTCATCCAAGCTGCTCTCATCTGAATCAATCCCTGTGGCATCCGCATCCTCAGGAAGCCCGTCTCATTGCCATGTCCACCATCCGCTGGCACAGATCCCCGTAAGGAATGCCCGCAGCAGCAGCAGCCTTGGGCAGCAGGCTTGTGCCCGTCATCCCAGGCAGCGTGTTGACTTCCAAAACCACAGGATCCCCGTTGGCCCGGACCATGACGTCCACCCGGGAGTAGTCACGTCCACCGATGGAACGAAAAGCCCCGAGGGCTGCGGTCTTGATTCGCTGGGCGACTTCCGGACCGAAGTCAGCGGGACAAAAGTACTCGGTGGCGCCGGCGGTGTATTTATTCTGATAGTCATAGGCCCCGGATCTCGGGCGCACCTCGACGATGGGCAAAGCCTGGCCATCCAGAATGCCGACGGTGGTTTCCCTCCCCACGATTAATTCCTCCATCAAGACCTCGGTGTCATGCTGCAGCGACGCGGCGAGAGCCTCTGACCATTGATCCAGGCTGCGGACGAACTGCAAACCGACGCTCGAACCCTGGCGGACAGGCTTGAGGATCACCGGCGGCAGCCAGCCCGCGGGCCAGGGAGAATCCTTCTTTCTGAGCACCTCGTACCTGGCTGTTGGAATCCGATGCTCGGTGAAGCGCTGCTTGGCGAGGACTTTATCGAAGGCCAGACGGCTGGCCTCCACTCCGCAGCCGGTGTAAGGGACCCCAAGGTTCTCGAGTTCCTCCTGAATGCTCCCATCCTCCCCGTAGGAACCATGCAGAGCGAGGAACACGACCTCGGTGCTTGCCGGCAGTTCCCATTGCCCGGGCTTGGGATCGAGCTCGGTCACCTGATGTCCCAGCGATCTCAAAGCCTGAGCCACCGCACGCCCCGTGTTGAGCGACACCTCCCGTTCGGCGGAAGGCCCTCCAAGCATCACAACAATCTTCAGTCCCGCGTTCATGAGCATCCAATGTCCTCTCCCAGGATCTCGACTTCGGTTTCCAGCTCCAGCCCCCTCGATGCTCTAACCCTGGATCGCACCTCTTCGATCAAGGCGAGCACGTCCGTGGATGTGGCGCCCCCCTGGTTGACAATAAAGTTGCCGTGGACATCAGAGACTGCAGCCCCACCGACGCGAAGGCCCTTGAGACCCAGCTCATCGATCAGTTTGCCTGCGGGAATCGTGGCAGGATTTTTGAAAATGCATCCCGCACTTGGCTGTGCGGGCTGGGATTCCCATCGCTTCCGGCTGTAGGCATTCATTCGAGCCAGGATCTCCTGGCTGGAAGACGGCTCGCCTTTCAGCACGGCTCTCAGGGCAAAATGATCGAGCAACAAGGGACAGCTTCGATACTTCGATGGAATCTGGGAGGCAGGTAGATCGCGTGCAACACCCTCGCGGCTCATGACCCGGACCGATTCAACGGCTTGAAAAGTCCAAGCACCCATCGCTCCGGCATTCATCCGAAGGGCACCCCCCACGCTGCCGGGGATTCCCTCGAGAAACTCGAGCCCGGCGATCCCTGCCTGGCGTGCAGTCACCGCCACAAGCTTCAGCTTGGCTCCAGCCCCGCAATCCAACCGGCAGCCGTCCACCACGATGCTCGAGAATGCGGGCTGGCAGAGACAGAACACAATGCCGCGAATCCCCCCGTCACGAATGAGCAGGTTGGAGCCTCGCCCCAGGGCCGTTACCGGAATCTTGTGCTCGGTGGCATAGGCAAGCAGGG
>VHDG01000411.1 GCA_016871475.1 Verrucomicrobiota bacterium | reverse complement strand
CTTGGGGTTGGCTCTTGCAGCCTCGGTGAGCGCGGTCTGTACGCGATCCAACGTCACCGGCCGGTTCTCGATCCAGAAGTAAGGCATGTTGGTGGCCACCTGGATCAGAAACGGCTTGGAGTCTGCCGAGGAGCTTGCCTTCGCCTCCTTTGACTGAGGCAATGCCAGTTTCAGCTGGGCGTCCTTGCTTTTGAAGTGGGTGGTGACCATCAGGAAGATCAACACCACGATGAGCACATCGATCAGCGACACGATTATGACCGAGGGTGCCGGACGTTTTCTATCTTTTCCAAATTTCATGGCGACCAGTCCTCAGGCTTGGAGTTTCGCCGCGTGATTGCGTCGCAGAAACTCGTCACAGAGAGTTTCCATCTCGACGGTGTAAGTCTCGATGCGTCGCGAGTAGAAAGACCAGGCGATCAAGGAGGGGATGGCGATGACGAGGCCTCCGAACGTTGCCCGGAGGGCCAGACTGATGCCGCTGGCGAAGTTGGCGTTCTCGGCATTCGCGGCGAGATTCATGGTGCCGAAGAGCTCCATCAGGCCATAGACCGTGCCGACGAGGCCGAGGAGAGGGGCCACTCCCACGAGGATCTCGAGGACGAAGAGGTTGCGTTCGAGCTTGCTGACCTCATGACGGGCGCGGGTTTGAATGAACTCGACGGCCTGCTGCCTTGGCCAGTCCAGGTGATCAGCGGCGGAGATGACGAGCCGGCTGAGGGTGGAAGGATGTCGCTGGCAGACGGCGCGCACCTCTCCCACCGACTCCGCTCTCGCGATGGCGCGAACCACGGAGGAAGGGATCACACGTTTTCGCTGAAGAGAGATGCCGCGCTCGATGATGATGGTCACACCCAGGACGGAGGAGGCGAAGAGCGCGAGCAGGAAGAAGAGTTCCATAGTTTTGAGAGGTGAGTTTAGTAGTAGAGAAAGGTGATGGTGACAGGCCGCACTGGAGCTCCGACCATTCGATGCATGTCTGCCGGCCATTTTTGATACGGGGCAGGGTCGGTGACGGCGCGCTGGCACAGAAGGGCCAGAACTTCACCAACCTCGGTTTCGCGAACGCGCATTTCGATGATGGATCCATCGTACTTGAGGGTGAAGTCGAGGATCACCCGGCCGCTTCTCGGGGTGACTGAGGTGTTGTCCAGCAAGTAATACCAGCGGTCCTGCACAGCCCGGATCATGGCGGAATCATAGACTCCGAAGGGAGTCGATCTCGCATCGACGGCAAGCTTGCCCGCACGGCGAGCGCCTCCCTCTTGCTTCATTTTTTCACCGGCCAGCCCGGCCTGTTCGCGGGCTTGAGCCAGTGTGCGAGGGCGTGTTCGAGGGGACGGCGTGGTGTCGGGGGAAGGTTCGGGGGAAGGCGGCTTGGGTTGCTGCGCCTGGGAGGGTTGAGCGTCCTTCGATGGCTCCGCAGGTTTTGGGAGGTCAGGGATTTTCGGCTGCGGCTGAAGCGGGGCGGGCATCGGCAATTCGCCGGAACGAAGAGGGGAGGGTCGAAGCGCCAGATCATCCCGTTTTGGTGGGGTCGGGGGGGGAGGCGTCGGCGGAGCGCCCGAGGGAGGTGGAAGGGATGCGCGAGGGATGTCTCGAAGCTTTGCAATTCGATCCTGGCGTCCATCCGACTTCGGCATCAGGGCCTCGCGAGCCGGATCCGGATTGGCGGCTTGAGTGTTCGCCGTGCTGTAGAACTTGGGATCTTTGGGCTCCTGCGACGACGTCTCCGGTTCCACCTCGATGAACGTCAGGGGAATCTCCTTCGGCACGGGGATCGAATTCGTGGGCTGGGGTTTGGAAACCTGAGCCGTCTCGGGTTTCCGTCTGAAGAGCAGTTGTACGAGGGCATCCGGCAGATTCAGAATGCCCAGCATCCACATGCCCAGGAGTATCCCGTGAACCAGGAGCGAATAGAGAAACGAGATCAGGAAGGTATTCCTGAGTCGTCGCATCCACATCTGTTTGGTTCGTTCGTTCATTCTGAGCCTGTTCCGTCAAACCGAGTCATCCATCCAGACGACTCTGAGCCCTGCGCATTCAGTCGGACTCGATCCGCGCCGTCACCCACAAATCTGTTCCCACTCGCTGGTACTCCAGGTCCGTCAGCCTCAAGGCTTCCCGGAGGCTTGCAGCCCCCTTTCCGCCCGACGCCTTGATGGCGGCCCTTCCTCCCAGGATTCTGGGGGCATAATAGCCCCAGAACCGGGATGCATGACCTCCCAGGAGGAATGATGCAGCCACCTCGCCGCCGCCTTCCACCAGCACATGGGTGATACTCTCCTCACCCAATCGGCTCAAAACCCAAGGTATTGAAACCTGTTTCTCTGCATCCTCTGGCGCGGTCCAAACCCGCACCCGCTCGGAGAGCCGGCGAATGCGCGTCTGCGGAGCCCTCGATGTCACCACGATCAGTGTCCTGTCCGCATGGGCGTCCGTCACCACCTTTGCATTGAGAGGGGTGCGCGCACGCGAATCCAAAACAACCCGGGCTGGCTGGCGTGCGGCCGGGGTTCCGGCACGAGTGCGGACTGTCAGGCTTGGGTCATCGGCCAGCACCGTCGACACCCCGACCAGCATCGCATCCGCTGACCTTCGCAGCCTCATCGCATGAGCGCGCGCTTCTGGCCCTGTAATCCATTTGGATTCCCCCCGGGCCGTGGCGATTTTCCCGTCCAGAGTCATGGCTGACTTCACCGTGACGAAGGGCTGACGGTGAACGATCCAATGACGAAAGAACTCGTTCAGGCGATCCGCGTCGGCGGACATCAATCCGACGGACGTTTCGACACCGGCCTTCTGCAGGAGTCGGAAGCCTTTGCCTGCATGGACCGGGTTGATGTCCCTCGAGGCGGCGATGACACGTCGGATCCCGGCTGCGGTGATGGCATCGACGCAAGGCGGCGTGCGACCGTGTGTGCAGCAAGGTTCAAGCGTGACATAGAGGTCCGCGCCGCGGGTTGAGTATCCGGCCTTTTTGGCGGCCCGAAGGGCTTCGATTTCTGCGTGGGGCATGCCTGCCCGGCGATGCCATCCTTCGCCGATCACACGCCCGTTGCGAACAAGGACTGCGCCCACCATGGGGTTGGGGGAGGTGCGCCCCCATCCGCGGCGCGCGAGCGCAAGAGCTCGGGCCATCCACACATCATCGGGCGCGACGTCCTTGGCGCGGGTTCTCACAAATCACTCCGAAAAAAGTGCTGCGGCGAATTCCCTGGCGTTGAACGGCTGCAAATCCTCGGGCTGTTCTCCGAGGCCGATGAACTTGATGGGCAGACCGAGTTCGCGGTGGATGGCGGCGACCATGCCTCCCTTGCTGGTGCCGTCCAGCTTGGTGATGACCAGGCCTGTGATCTTGACGGTCTTGTTGAACTCGCGGGCCTGGTTCAGCGCGTTCATTCCCGTCGAGCCATCGAGGACGAGCAGCGTCTCGTGTGGAGCTCCCGGCAGCTTCTTGTCCATCACCCGATGGACCTTGACCAACTCCTTCATGAGATTGTGCTTGGTGTGCAGGCGTCCTGCCGTGTCCACGAACAGAAAATCTGCCCCGCGACCCTGGGCCGCAACCACGGCATCGTGTGCCACCGCGGCGGGATCTGCGCCGTATTCGCTCGCGATGACCGGGATGTCGAGTCGTCGTCCCCAGAGGCGGAGCTGTTCGATGGCGGCCGCGCGGAAGGTGTCGCATGCGGCGAGCATTGCGGTGCCTCCCTGGCTCTGGATCCGTTTCGCGAGTTTGGCGGAGGTTGTGGTTTTTCCGGTCCCATTCACACCAACCATGGACACGACGGTTACGCCTGAGGGTTGTCGGAGAAGGGGGGATTCCGCTGGCAACAGGCACTTCTCCACCTCGTTGCGAGCGATCTCAAGGAAGTCGATTCCCGCACGCCCCTGGGTCTCGAAGGCCTTCCTGGCTTCCCGGCAGATCTGGTCTGTCATCGATGCGCCGAGATCTGCGGCCAGCAGCGCCATCTCGATCTCCTCCAGGCTGGCGGAGGAGAGTTTGGGCGAGAGGGTGACGACTCGCTTGATTTCGTGAACGAGCTTCTCCTTGGTTTTGGAGAGGCCTTCCTTGAATTTTTGAAACAGGCTGAACATGGAGGAAAAGGGTCTTCAGTGATCCCGGCCCACGAACTGTTCGTGTCGCTCCAGGATTCTCTCAACAAACGCATAGGGAAGTCTCACGCCGCCGATCAACGGCTTGCCTTTGTTGTAGCCATGGCAATCGGATCCGCCGGAAACCAGGAGCTTGAGTTCATCCGCGAGCCTGCGATACCGGGCTGCTTCCGACCCGGTGTGCCGGGTGTGATAGCATTCAAGCCCGTCGAGTCCCATCTCCGCCAGCACGGGTATCACCTCATCACACTTGTTCAACCCTGGATGGGCCATGACCGCCACGCCCTCGGCCTCATGAATGATCTCGATGGCTTCTTCAGCGGGCATTTTTTCCTTCGATGTCCAGGCCGGCCGGTTCTTCTTGAGATACTTCTCGAAAGCT
>VHDG01000410.1 GCA_016871475.1 Verrucomicrobiota bacterium | reverse complement strand
GAAGCAGAGAAAGTCTGGCTGGAGTCCGTCCGGGGCCTGGCAGCAGGCATCGCCGGCTTCATCAATGTCCTGGATCCTGCCGTGGTTATTCTCGGAGGGGGAATCGCCCGGTCAGGCGAAGCGTTGTTTCGTCCACTCGATCAGTTCCTGGGTTCGATGGAGTGGCGGCCGGGGGGACACCGGGCGAAGATCGTCTCAGCCCAGCTGGGCGAGTTTGCCGGAAGCCTGGGGGCCGCACGGCGAGGAATCCTCGTGAACTCCAGACCCACAATTACCTGAGCACCCCTTCCTCAGAAAAAGTCAAAGCCTCCAGCAGCCAGGGATCTTGTTCGATGCGCGAAAGCTCGGACTTGATGTCATCGCCTTCATAGAAGGAGAGCCAGCCACGAACACGACGGGTTTGTCCCGGCGGGCAGTCCGGAAATTTGGGATCCACATGCAAACAGGGCACAGGCGGATTCCCCCATGCGCGATGAGCTGGCTGCCACCCCCAGATCACCCATCGGTTTCCATCCTCCGACTTGCACGCCGAGAATGGGCTGGCGAATACCTTGTTGGCATTGGTTTGCTGCTGAAAGCCATTCATGCCCTTGAGCATCGCGCACATCTGAACGCGAAGGTCCGACAGGTGGTTGGTGGAGCCGTTGACGAGCTTCAGCTCCAAACGCACGCCATCCACTCCCGGAAGCGCACGGGTCGAGAACGTCACCCCATTCGGCAGCTTCCGGTCCATCGACAACGTTCCGTCACGCCGCCGACGCCACTCCAACGGTTCCAATTCCACACCTCGCTGCGTCCAGTAAGTGGGCACATGAGTGTGCGCCAGATAGATCAGGCCGAGGTTCGACCAAATGGCCTCCGGCACATCGATCACTATATAGCTCTGAGGATCCCAAGGCGGGAACACACTCAGCTTCGTCTCTCGCTGCGGATTGATCGCTCCATCCAGAAAGCCGATGCGAGGATGTCGCCCTCCCGGATAGGGAACCACGACTAGCCCTCCGCCAAATCCACGCCAAGGCTTTCCTTTCAAGTCGATCCCCTGCTCTTCCAGGGCCTCCTCAACCTCCTTGCGACTCATGCCTGTCGCAGTCTGGATTTCAGCGAGCGAAAACCGGTGCAAATACACCATGTTCTGGAGCCAGTACCGCAGCTCGGTCTCCGTCTTTGGACGGCGCGCGTTTTCGGAGATCTTGCTTTTTGTTTCAGCCCCACCCCCCACAGCAACGATCCCTGCCCAGGTGAAACAAACCAGCAGCAACGACATCGCACGAGGCCGCATCGAGGATCGGACGGCCCTGCGAGGATGACGGTCTGCAACCTCATCCACGAAGGAGCTTTGAAGGAGCCAGCGCATGATCATTCCGGGAGGTGCGGTTCAGGCAGTTGGGATGTCGCCGCAAAAGGATGTTTCCAGTCCCAATTCGTGGAAGACCGCTGCTTTGATCCGAGCTGCGCGATACGCCTGTTTGACGCCTGGACAGTACACCACCTGAATGTGATTCGACTTGTGCCTGGCCATCATCTGATCACGCGTAACTCCGTCGAGGACGGCATGCATGATCGGCCACTGGGGAGTGGTCTCACGCCATCGATCTTGGGTTTCTTCATCCGGAAGATCGACGACTTTTGCAACGCCCACGTCTGCACAGAGCTTGCCATTCATTACGAAAACACGACTCCAGACGATGTGTCCGCGCTTGGAGACACCCTTCAAGGTTCCACCCCCGAGCCGGAAATACATGCCAGGCTGACGCTCGCTGCTGGCACCACGCCAGCCTCGCCGGAAGTGAGCGGGCGGTGCTGCGCCCGAGATCAGAAATACCCAGACATAGTCATCCACACCCTTGCCCTTGTAGTGCCTCCCCCATCGAAGGTCATGAAGCGTGTTCTCAGGCTCATACCCCAGTTCGCGCCAAAGCCGGTAGGTCACGAGTCCATCCAGTCCCGCGCATTCATCCACTTCGTTGAAGTGAGGCATGGCTTCACCCTCGAACAGCACCTTCCCGGTCCGCAGACTTTTTGCAGGCGGGCGATCCACGTTGTTGAGCATGCCCTCGACCAAATCGCTCGCAGGAGTGAGATCCTTGAGCCCCTGCTGATACTGGATCCCGATCGATGCACAGCCAAAGTCATCTGCCAGTCGGAGCGCCGCGATGTACATCTTGCACTGTTGAAGAACCTGGCCCTCGGTCAGTTCCGTGAGCTCGTCGCTCCCGAATTGCAGGGACAGCCCCTTGCGCAACAGCCAGGCCAGTACTTCTCTCGCCTCCTGCTCATTGACCTCGAGCATCGCCGCATACAGCGCCGACTGGCTCAATCGCTCCTTGAAAACGCCCGTGGGATTCAGCAGCTCATCAGGAATGATGGCGTTGTGCATGCCCATGCATCCTTCATCAAAAACACCCAGGATCGCCTTGTCCCGTTGGAACCGGGACGCGAACTCCCGGGCGGTCGAAGCTTCATCGGCGGGAATGGAACAGAGAGCAAAAGGCTTAACATGGGACTGGTCATGACGGATCACTCCCGAGCGCAACCACTCACGCAAACCCGCTCGAAAGAAGTCGTCGGAGAAGTCCTCGCTCCACAACGACGAATAAGGAACCCCCATCTTGGTGAGGGATCCGTTCAGATTGAGCATGCCCACAAGACCCGGCCAGGTTCCGCTCCAGTTGGCCACAGTGAGAATCGGGCCGCGATGCGTATAGAGGCCTGGAAGGATGTGCTGGCTGTATTGCCAGACCGATTCGGCCACCACCAGCGGGAGGTCGGGGTCGATGCTCCGGAAGACCTCGATGCCCCGCTTTTGCGAATCGATGAATCCATGGCGCAATCCGGAGTCGTAGGAATGGGCGCGGGTCAAACGCCAGCCTTCGCCTCGAAAGGCCTTGGTCAAAGCGGCCTCCATTTTCGACTGCGCGGGCCAGCACTTCTGGTTTGCCGCCAGTCGCAGATCTCCGTTTGCGACGAGCAGCGCGGTTTTCTGAGCCGATTTTTTCATGGAATCAGGGGAGGAAGGGTCAGCGTGGAAGGTAGGTGGCCAGGGGCTTCGGGAGCGAGGCCAGGACCCTCACCTCATCGTCTGTGAGCGCCCTCTCGAAAACCGAGAACTCGTCCAGCCATCCCACATAGCCAATCCCCAGCATCATCAGGGTTTTCTCCAGGTCCCAGGTGAAAGTCTGGATACGGGCCGGCATCGAGCCGCTCAGCTGCCCGTTCACATAGAGCCGGACGACGCCGTCAGCCGCCCCGGTGTTGAGGTTCTCGAAAACCACCGCCGCGTGCATCCATTGATCCCGCTTGATCGGTGGTGGATTGACCGTGATCAGGGGCTTCTCGGATGCGGGAATATCATCCCACTTGCGATTGTCCGGATTCCAGACCTTGAAATCCGCATAGGCTCCGAGACGGAAGGGCGTGTCATCCTTGCGACGTTCGAACTCGAGAAAGAATGAGGCGTCGTTCCACTCCCGGGGTGTGATTTGAATAGGATCCGTGTAACCCATCGCCAGATCAGAGTCGGTGCCTGTTCGAAGCCAGACTGAAAAAGCTCCACTCCAGCGTGTTGTCGAATGCGGAAAATTTCCTGCTGCCCTGTAGAATGGAAGCTCCGAAACCTTTTTGTGGAAGCGCAGTGCATGGCCAAACTTCCCCTCGCCCGCGGCGATCGAGATCGCTCCAGTGGGTGGGAGGCCTGGTGTGCCGGTTCGGGGATGCTTCATGGATGCGGCCCAGTACATACGACCGTCACCCTTGTGAGCATCGGCATCGAGTCCACGGTCAAACGAGGCGTGGAAGGACAGGGCCTTTGCAATGTTCTGTGGGGTGGGTCGAGTCGGTTGCTGCGAAGCGCAGCCGAGGAGCAAAAAGGCAGCCGTCGCGCAGCCCAGGTAAGCCGTCAGAGGTTTCATGCGCTGGAAGCTATCCAGATCCCCCAACCCAACGCAAGGATCACTGAAGCTGCTGCCCGCATCTCACCCTTTTCGACGCCCGTCCCCTCCCCTCGTAATCGTAATTGGTGGTTCGTTGTTCGTGGTTCGTGGTTCGTTGTTCCATCTTCCATCTTCCTTGTTCCGTGTGTTCCGTGTGTTCCCTGGTTCTCACTCTTCTGGGCAAATCCGTGGCATCGAGGACGAGGAGGGGCGGGCGGACCGCGATCAGCTGAAGACTCCCGGGCTGCCTACTTTCGGGAAGGAGACCTGAAGAAATCGATCGTCTTCCGAATACCGTCCTCGAGCCGGACCTTGGGCTCCCACCCCAGCAGGGTTCGTGCGCGGGTGATATCAGGACGTCGTTGCTTGGGGTCATCCTGGGGCAAGGGTTGATGAATGATCCGGCTTCGCGATCCAGTGGCCTTGATGATCACCTCCGCAAACTGCAACATCGTCATCTCCCTCGGATTCCCAATGTTCACCGGATCGGACTCTTGGCTCATCATCAGCCTGTAGATGCCCTCGATGAGGTCTGCGCAATAACAAAAACTCCGGGTCTGGGAACCGTCTCCGAACACTGTGATGGGTTTCCCCGTCAGCGCCTGCCCGAT
>VHDG01000409.1 GCA_016871475.1 Verrucomicrobiota bacterium | reverse complement strand
GGGATCGGAACAGCCGGTTGCTAAGATCGGGGCTCGATTTCACCTACATCTGGACGCGATTGGCGCTGAGGCAAGGGATTTCAGGCGACTCCCTGGTTCTGGTGCGTCCTTTGTTCCTTGAGGGTGCCGCGGCCAACAACCGGGTCACGGGCGACGCGATTGCCTCCTTTGGCGGAGGCAGCACGGAGAAAGCGGTTCAGGAGGTCTTGCGGCAGCGAAAGGCCTTTGCCGGCAGGCTTACCGGTCTTTTGGAACCCGAGGCTCGGAGGGAGTTCGACCGGTGGTGGGCTGAGACCGGTGAGAATTACAACCTGCCGGGCACGCCCCCAGCCGCGCAGCCGCCTCTTCGACGACTCTGGGATCTGGAGCGCGGGTTCGCGGGGATGACTCTGACGTCCGATGCCTCGAGCCAGCAGATCAACGAATGGCGTGCATGGATTCTTGAGAGCACGAAGGCTCGCGATGAATTGGTGGGCAGGGAGAATGCGTCGCCGCTGGAAGACCCGGCAACCATGGAGCGATTGCAGGATAAGCTGGAGCCTCTCCGACGCGCGCTCTCGGAACGAATCACAGCGGGCGCAGGGGCTGCGAAGCATGCGGACTATGAGGGCGGCATGGCGCCCCGCTTCCGCCCCACACAAGCCCCTGACGAGCGCGAGCCGGTGCAGGGGACATCCGCGATGGTCTATGTGCCTCCCGGCGATGGCGCCGCGCAGGTGTTTGATTATGTCACGCTGACCTCACGTGCAGCCGGTTACAAAGTCCATCTGCACAAGGACCGGATGCTTCATTCGATGAGCACCCTGAATTTGATTTTTGAGTACAACGAGAGATTCGTGGTTGCCGAGCCCATGGCGTTTGAGTTTTACCGGCGCGCAGGCGTGCCTGCACCCCAAACCGAATTCGCCCGGCTGTACGTCGATGGAGAACCGCTGGGCTATCATCTCCTGGTGGAACAACCCAACAAGAGCTTCCTGCGCCGGAACCGGATTCAGGAGGATGGACATCTGTACAAACTTCTTTGGTATGGAAAGGGCTTGGTGGGACAGCACGAGAAGAAGACTCGGGAACGGTCCGGGCACACGGATCTTCAGGCGCTGGCCACCGAACTCCAGGCCACGACCGACCCGAAAGAGCTCGGCCAGCTGATTGAACGTCACTTCAATGTCGGCTCAGTGGCGTCCTATTTCGCGGTTAATGCATGCCTCTCACACTGGGACGGTTTTTTTAACAACTACTTCGCTTATCACGACACCGAGGGAACTCGCCGCTGGACTTTGTTTCCATGGGATCAGGACAAGGCCTGGGGGTTCCACGATGGCCTGGGACCCGACGAGGTCTTCTTTGACATGCCCCTCAGCTACGGAATGGCAGGCGACCAACGCCCCGCAGCTTCCGGGCTGGCGGGGCTTGCCGGATTATTCGGGTTTGGCGGCCGCGGGTTCCATGTCTGGTGGCGACCCGGGGGATGGTTTTCAAAGCCGTTGCTTGCCAACCCCATGTTCAGGCAGATCTACCTTCGTCGAATCAAGCAGCTGCTCCAGGAGGAGTATGTGCTTTCGAAATGGGAGCCTGTGTTCGTCGAGATGGAGCGGAAGCTGACTCCCGAGGTGAAGTTCCGCGCCGAGATCTTGAACGAGAGCCCGGAGCAGGCGGTGACCCGGCTGCGCAGGGACATCGACCTCCTGAGAAAGCACATCACACGCCGACGTGATTTTCTCCTGGCAGAATCTGAGCTTCAGCAGATTCCATAGCCCCATGCACCCACTCATCCCACCCGACTCGCGCCTCCATCTCCAGCGACCGTCCCGCCTCTTGACGTTCCTCGCAGTGGTTATTGGCCTGGGGGCAAATCTGGTTTCGACCGCACTTGCGCAGCACGTGCACACGAGCCGTCCCGCTTCGAAAATCCTGCCTCTGCCGGAGGAGGAGGGAGTGTTCCATTTCGTGGTGTTCGGTGATCGAACCGGTGGTCCTGCAGAAGGAATCAAAGTGCTCGCCCAGGCTGTCGAGGACGCGAACCTGCTGGACCCCGACCTTGTGTTGACCGTGGGAGACCTGGTGAACGGGTACAACCCGACGGATGCCTGGATGAAGCAGATGGAGGAGTACCAGGCCACGATGTCGAAGCTGCGGATGCCCTGGTTCCCTGTTCCCGGAAATCATGACATTTACTGGCGGGCCGATCCCAAGAATCCGGAGGCTCGGCCTCCTCAAGAGCACGAGGCGAGTTACGAGAAACACTTCGGTCCCCTGTGGTACTGGTTCGAGCATAAGAATTGCGGGTTCATGGTGCTTTTTTCGGATGAAGGCCACCCGGACGGACGAACCAGGGATTTCAATGACCGGACGCAACAACAGATCAGCCGGGCGCAGCTGGACTGGATGACTGATGAATTAAAGAAGATGAAGCGGTTGCAGCATGTCTTCGTGTTCCTGCATCACCCGTTTTGGATGGCGGCGCGCTACCCAGGCAACAACTGGGATGCTGTTCACCAACGGCTGGCTGCCAACGGCAACGTGCGTGCGGTGATCGCGGGTCACATCCATCAGATGCGGTACGATGGCAAACGCGACGGAGTTGAATACTTCGCCCTTGCGACCACCGGTGGATCGTTGTCCCCGGGCATGGAATATGAGTACTTCGGCATGGTGCATCATTTCAACGTCGTCACCGTGCGCTCCAATGGATTCCAGATGGCCGCGATTCCAGTCGGAGCCGTGTTCGACCCCAAGCAATTCACACCCGAACGGATAGCTGAAGTGGATGCGGCTCGCTATGCGTTGCATCGGGTCGTCTCTCCCGCCATTCAGGTGTCCCTGGATGGTTCCGCGAGCGGCATCTGTCAGGTTGAGTTTAAGAATCCGTGCTCCTTGCCCATCGATCTGACGTTGCTGGCGAAGGGGGGCGACAGCTGGCGATTCGCCCCGGACCATCGGCACGCCAAGCTGCAGCCTGGAGCTGCCCGTGTCTTCGAGTTCGCTTGCATGCGGGATGCCTCGGGAAGTCTGGATGGGTTTTCGCTTCCACAGTTTGAACTGCGCTTTGACGTCCTTGCACCTGGAGGGAGGTTGGGGATGCCCCCGCGCACCATCCAGGCCCCCGGGAATCTGGGTGATGCTGGAGCAGCCAGGAACTCTGCCAGCGAAGACCTGTGTTTCGTCCTGAACGGAACCAATGCCTGTGTCGAGCTCGGGCTGGATCGGGTGCGTTTGCCCGAGGGCTCGTTTACGGTCGAGGCTTGGATCAAGCCCTCCAAATCAACCAACGCCGCAATCGTCTCAAATCTTAGGATCGGCGGCTTCAGCCTTGAGCTCGCCGGCGCGCCTCAATTCAGAGTTCAAACCGACCTGGCATCCGTTGATCCGCGCCACACGGCTCAGTTCAAATCGCCCATCGTGCTGCGTGCTCAACAAGTTCTTCCCGCAGGAGTTTGGGCCCACCTGGCCGGAGTCTTTGATGGCAGCCAGCTGCATTTTTATGTCAATGGGCAGAAGCAGGGTGACAAGGATGCGGAAGGCGCGCGTGCAACCTCCGACAAGTCGATCTTCCTGGGAGCCCGACCCAATCCCGCCTGGAACACCCACAATTTTTCGTATCCCACTCAGTTTTTCGATGGGTCGATTGATGAAGTGCGCGTCAGCAAGGGGGTGAGATATCGGGCCGATTTCCGGCCGCCTGTCCGATTGGGGTTGGATGAAGCGGCGGTGTTTACGTTCAGCGGCGATCTGCGACACGGGCCGTTTGCACCCGTGCAGGCTGTGGTCCCTTTTCAGGCCATGGCGCTAGGTGAGCCCGTTGTTGTGCGGTCCGATCGGACGGTCGAATAGGCTTCGCCGCGAAGCTGCGATCGCCAGCAACGCCGCTGCAAACACCAGCCAGGTGGACAGGGCGTGGATTTCCGGAGTGAGCCCTCTTCGCACCGAGGCGTGGATAAGAATGGGCAGGGTGGTTGAGCCCGGTCCGCTTGCGAAGAAGCTCACGATAAAATCGTCCAGGCTAAGTGCCACACAGACCAGACCTGCAGCCAGGATGGAGGACGACAGCAGCGGGAGTGTGACCGTTCGCAAGACCTGAATGGGGGGCGCACCGAGGTCCCGTGCAGCTTCCTCGAGAGCTGGATCCAGGCGCAGATATCGGGCACCAACAACCACTGCGACGAACGGGATCTGAAAACTGACATGCCCCAGCACCATGGCCGTCATGCCAAGGTCCAGAACGCCCAGGGTGCTTCGAGCTGTCTGCGCGAAGATCAGCAGGGCTGCCGCCATGACGATGTCCGGGAGCAAGGCCGGCAACTGAATCAGGGTTCGAAGCCATTCGAGCCCCCGCCATCGATTGCGACCGAAGCCCAGGACGATCCCAATCCCCAGTGGAAGAGCGATGAGGGTGCTTACGACGGCGAGGATCAGCGAGTTGCCAAACGCCTCCAGGATCGCGGGGTTCTGGAAGAGAGCCCGATGCCACTCCAAAGAGAAACCTTCCCAGGCCATTCCATGCCTGGCGGAATTGAAGGACAGCAACACCACGACCATCACCGGTGC
>VHDG01000408.1 GCA_016871475.1 Verrucomicrobiota bacterium | reverse complement strand
CGAGATTGGTGATGACCACGGAGTAATTGCCCGTCAGGGAGGTGCTCACGTTGGTGATGGCGAATGTGTTCACATGAAGGGGGGAAGTCATGTTGGATCGGGTGATGGAGGCTCGTTGCCAACGATAACCGAAGGGTGAACGTCCTCCGACGCGAACGGTGAAGGAGGCGGTTTCTCCAGCCAACACCGCCACGGGTTGCGGCTGCGATAGAATCTGCGGGCGATCGAACACAGCAAGCATCGCCGCATCGCTCAAGACCGGCGCAACGTCGTCGGTCACCAGGGCCCGGTATTCACCCTCATTGGCGGGAGTGACAGCCCGAACCTGGAACGAACTGTTGGTGGCATCGGGAATCATCTGATCGTTGTAGAGCCACTGATAGCGGAGACGACCCTGCCCGGACGCAGTGACGGTGAATGTTACGTTCGATCCGGGCAGAACGTTTCGGCTGACCGGCTGACGCAGGAAAACAGCGGTCTGTTGAACTATCACCGTCTGAGTGCTGCTGATGGCAGCGCCTGATGCATTCATGGCCACTTGCTGATAGGCACCCCAGTCCAGGAAACCGATCGACGGGATGTTCAGATCCCGACTCCGTTGTCCCGACAAGGGCAGGCCATCGTGGAACCACCGATACTCCATGGGCTCACTGCCGCTGATGCTGAATGCCAGCGACAGAGGCTGGCCACGAAGGATGGAGACCGTCTCGCGTCCGCCTGAGATCGTGGGAGGGATTGTCGCGGTCTGATCATAGCCTGGGGTAGGCTTGACCGCTCTCCAGGAGAGAGGATCGACGCCGAAGCTTTCGAACGGCCTCCGGGTTAGAGCAGGACCAAATCCATCCGCGAGCCCATCCCAGGGTGAAGCATCACGGTAGGCAGCCCAGTCCACCAAAATCCTGGGCGTTGGATTATTGAGGGATGCGACGCCAGGGCGGTAGAGCTCGATATCCTCGGATGAGTTATCCAGCTGACCCCCGTAAGGACCAAACATCTGAATCCCTGCCGGAACAGCATAGGCTTCAACGAAGGCGTTGCGTGACTCGTTGTCGGCGGGGTTGAAGTTGACCAACAGCAAGGAGGCATTGGGTGCGAGGTTCAACCCGGGACCGAACACCCATTCGATTCCGCCGCCGACGCTCCAGGTATTGGTCGGTTGGTTGGGATCGAACAGAGGGACGAACTGGTCCGTAACATTTCGCAACTCGACATACTCCATTCTCCTGGACTGCTCGCCTGTGTCGGATTCCAGGGGGTGATACATGATTTCGGAGATGACAACCGGGCCTGTGGCAGGGCCCGAATTGGGCTGGCCTAAGGTTGCTGATCGCTGGGGGACAAAGAAGACCTCGCCCAGGCTGTTGGTATGCCTGCCCATTGTGGTCCCCGGGCCGGTCGCTCCGAATTGGTAACCGGTGACGTAGCCGGTGAGTTGCCCCGACGCGTCGGCAGAGAACAGGTAGATCTCGTCGCCATTGGATGACATCGCAAAACTTCCCGGGTTGCCGGTATTGAAGGTGGATTCGCGGATCACCCGGTAAGCCCCTGGAGCGATTGTCGATCCTGGTGCAATACGATGTTTCTTCGGTGTGTTGAAATCATCGGTGAGATACCAGCCACTGATGTCCGCAGCGCCTGAGCCGGGATTCAACAGCTCGATCGCGTCGCCTTCTGGATCCAACGTGCTGTTGGCGAGGATTTCGTTGATGACCATAGGCTGGAAAGCGGGGGCAGCCGGATCGCCGTCACCAGGAGATCCTTGAAAACGTCCGCTGGGTCGCCAGCTGCTTTTTTCGCTCCAGGTATTCCAGGGAGCTCGGGCATCGATGATCACCAGAGAGAACCCGAACCCGTCGGTGATCGGGTACCACGAGTTGTTATAGGTGAAGTCCTGGATGACTTCACCGGAGGCATCCACGATGCGGAGGTTCTCACCGTCGTCGGACAGCGTGCCGGTGTATTGCCCGATCGTGGGGAGGGAATTGCCGTAGCGCGATACGAAGGCAGCGGGATTCCGGACGAGGAGGACCGATTTGCCTGCCTCGATCGAGGGAGCGCCCGCCGAGGATGCGATGGAGAATTCGATGCCGCTGACGAGTCGAACGCCCGCAAGGGAGAGGGTTGAATCGCCGGTGTTTGTTAGCTCGATGTATTCGAAGTCATCCGCGAGGTAGGGTGAGTTGGCCGGAGGGGGAGCGGGATGATACATGATCTCCGTGACGCGCAGGTTGCTCTGTGTCGGGCTGGGAGCTCCAGGTGAGTTGGTCTGAGACAGGACCTCGCCCTGCCTGTTCACCAGCTGAATCATCTCTCCCCGTGCGGACAGCCGACCCTTGTATCCACCCTGCACGAAGAGCCGCTCGCCTCCGCGAGGTCCGGTTTGTCGAGCACGGAACCTGCGCACATCAGCAGCCACGTAGAGTGTTCCATTGGTGGGAATGATCGTGCCGCCCTGGAAGGTCATCTCAACAGCTCCCTGTATCTTCCAATGAGAGATATCGATGAACACGCGGTTGGTGTTGATCAGAGTAAAGTATTCCTCGTCCTGATTGCCGCTCGGCGGATTGAACTCGAAAGCCCCGAACAGAAGGTTGGGGTTGGAGGGCTGGCTTCTTGGGATCTGCGCATTCTCAGAGCTATTGAAGAGCCAGTTGCGACGTCCTGGAAGGTATTCGTGTTTTAGAATGTTTGCCGCCTGCTCGACGGTCTGACGGTTGCGGTTGTCTGTCTGGGAACCATTGGTTGGGTCGCCGCTGAAGGTTCCCCACTTTACAAGATCCAGTGCTGCATCGGGGATCAACGTGGGCAGAACCTCATTGATCGTTCTTTCATACTTCAACAGATGGGCCGGAGTCCCGGGCGCCTGCAAGAGCTCCTCCATGAGAGTTCGCAAACGACGCAGGTACATTTGATCAAAGCCAGGGTTCGAAAAAATGGCACCTGGAACGCGGTTGTTACCTCCCACACGCAAGGCTGTGTTGGTGTACATCGTGTCATCCCAGTAGGTGGGCCCACCGCTCCATACCCGCCCGAAACTCAGATCCTGGTCCCAGGGCAGCATCATCCATTCTCCGGTCCCCTCCGTATCACGATAAAAGTAATAGTTCTTGTGGCAGCAATCCGTATTGCCCGTGAGAGTCATCGTCGCCAGGTAGTTCACCACCTCGGGAATGTTCAGATTGTCATAGATGTAGGTGAGCTGGGCACTCCCCGCGAGGCCCATGCCCGTGTGGAACTCCTGGAGATCCGCCATGGATCCGCCCTCGAACTTCCGTGTCTTCTTCTCGCCATCGGGGGCGTCGAAGGTGTTGTACATCTTGTAGAGAGCACCGCGCGGATCCAAACCCACTCGCTTCAAGTAGTTGTCGTCTCCGTTCTCAACAAAGTGCCAGTCACCGAGGAAAGCTCCATTGGCTTCAATCCGGATGGGCACGACAAAATGATAAGCCGTACCAGCGTCCCGATAGGTGTTGTAGGCGAGAAGATTCCTCATCTTGGCCTTGTCGGGATAGGTGGTGAGCAGATTGATGTCGTCGATCGATGGCTCGCCATCCTTCCAGATCAGTTTGTGGCCGGGATTGAGGTCCACGTTGAAGCTGCGCTTGGTGAATCCGCTGCTGGATTGACCGTGGACTGTGAACCTCACGTTATCCAGAAACTGACCGTTCCAATAAATACTCGAAGCCCCGGGTGAACCCACCGGGTCTGCGGTCTGCGCAAACCAGTAGAAAACGGGCAGTGGATTGGTGAGCGCAGGATTGTGCACGATTGTGCCCCAGTACTCCGGAGCCAGCTTTCCGCGAGTGAATACAGGATCACGGGTGAAGTTGCTGTTCACGTCCCAGGCCCGCACGTAGTAGCGAACCATTTGCCCCGCCTTGTATGCCGATGCCGGGATGGTCGCGCCATAGACACCATCGCCACTCTGTCCATCGCCACTCTGTCCATCGTCCGACATCAAGATGTTGGTTTCAGCCCCATACATCACACGATAGGTGAGCCACACATTGCTGATCGCCTGAAAAGTGGCAGACACCCTGGCCGTCACGAGCAGATTCTCTCCCGGCTTCGGAACCTTGGGAGTGTGTTGGGCACTCGCAATCACGGGGCCCAGGTTGGTATTGCCAAAACCGTTTGGCACGCCGGGCGTCGGTGCTGCGAAGTACCGCGGACTCTCAGGATCCAGCGTCAGATAACTTCCAGTCAGCAACGCGGCGGAAAGCAGGTCGGGATCAGCAGCGGATGAGTTCATCGCCTGGATCGCCAGCACATTAGCCCCAGCCTTGATGAGATCCTGACGGGTCGTGAGATCGAAGGTGTCGAAGCTGCCTGCATCGATGTCAGGTCTCTCCTCCGTGGCGGTGGAATTCCAAGCTGGCTCGGCCGGCGAGTTCCGGCGCAGGACCTCAACGCCGTTCAGGTAGGCCGCGAAACCCGCATCATATCGCATCCGCAGCTTCAATTGATCGAGCGCGATGGAAGGAGGCATGGTGAAAGGGATCCGGACGAACACGGAACTGCTCTTGCCCTGAACTGCGGTGCCCACGTCGGT
>VHDG01000407.1 GCA_016871475.1 Verrucomicrobiota bacterium | reverse complement strand
CGCTCGACACCATTGCGCGCATCCGCGCTCGATCCTTCAAGGCATCCCACAGGAATCTGACCGGCCAGAACAATCCGCCGCTGAGCACTCCCTGGTCCGGGCTGCGAGACGCCCGTTACACGCCGTTCCGAATCCCTCTCCCTGGGGATCTCGCAGTGACCGAGATCCACTACAATCCGGATCCGCCCAGCACAGCCGAACTTGCGGTAAATCCAGGCTGGGACTCCGGCAGTTTCGAGTTTGTTGAATTATTCAACGTCTCCGGAACGACGCTCGACCTCTTCGGCTGCCGATTCACAAAGGGCATCCAGTTCCAGTTCGCGTCCAATGCACCCTCGGTTCTCCCACCGGGAGCTAGATTCCTGCTGGTGGCCGATTCCGCTGCCTTTGTCCAGCGATACGGCATCCGGCCGGAGGTTGCCGGCGTCTATCAGAACGCGCTGGCCAACGACGGGGATTCACTGAGGTTGGAAAACTTTCATGGGATCGAGCTTTTCGATTTTTCGTACAACGACTCCTGGTACCCTGTCACAGATGGGCTCGGCTACTCGCTGGTCCTGCGCCATTCAGCCCTGCCCGAAGCAGTTTGGGATGAGCGGACATCGTGGAGGGCCAGTGCATTGTCCCGAGGCTCACCCGGTTCAGAGGACCCCCTGCCCGTTCCCCTGCCCCTCGTGGTCGTCAACGAGGTGCTCACACACACCGACCTGCCTCAGCTGGATGCCATCGAACTGCACAACCCAGGCAACTCCCCCGCACCCATCGGGGGCTGGTGGATCTCGGACGATCGCGGGGTTCCCTCGAAATACCGGCTTCCGACCGGGACGGAGATCCCTGCCGGTGGCTACCTGGCGATTGATGAATCGGCGTTCAATCGCGGCGATGCAGGGGCTGCCGCGTTTCGGTTCAGCGCCCTCGGTGATGAAGTGTGGCTCTTCGCGGCGGATGCCAGCGGCGCAGTCCTCCCCTACTCCCACGGATTTGACTTCGGAGCCGCTCAGAACGGAGTCAGCTTCGGACGCTACATCAACAGTGTCGGCCAGGAGATGTTTCCCGCACAGGCCTCTCTCACTCTCGGCGCTGCAAACAGCAGACCCAGGGTGGGGCCGGTGGTGCTCAATGAGATCCACTATCACCCTCCCGATATCCTTTCGGGAACCAATCGACTCGACAACACTCAGGACGAGTTCATTGAGTTGCACAACCTCTTCGGTGGATTTGTTCGATGCACAGTTTCCAACGAATTCCTGGATCCTAAGGGACGCCGTGGACTTTGTGTTTCCGCCAAACACACGGATGCCTGCCAACGGATTTATCCTGGTCGTTGGATTCGACCCTGCGATCAACCCGGCGGCATTAACCGCTTTTCGCAGCAAATTTCAGGTGCCTTCGGAGGTTGCGGTGCTCGGGCCGTTTTCTGGAAAGCTGGACAACTCATCGGATCGCGTGGATCTGGCGCGACCGGATGGTCCGGTGATGCCGCCGGCCATCAACGCCGGTTATGTGCCGTATATCCTCACGGACCGGGTTCGATACTCCCAGGCCAGCCCATGGGCAACAAACGCGGATGGGTTCGGCCCCTCGCTCCAGAAGAAAGGGCCCTATCTTTTCGGGGACGACCCCAACGCCTGGTACACCACCACGCACACAGCCGGACGAAAAAACGACTTCGGCCCGATCGACTCGGATGGCGACGGCATGACCGATGAATTCGAAGATCTCTACGGACTGAACAAGTTGGATCCTTCTGACGCATCACTCGATGGGGACAACGACGGGCACGACAACCTTGAAGAGTTCCGGGCTGGAACTGATCCGGGTAATCCAGCAAGCGTGCTCAAGGTGACTTCCGCGTCGGTGATTGCGGACGGCTCAACGATTCAGATCACGTTCGAAAGCGGTGCGGGAAGGACCTATTCCGTCTGGCAACGAATGAAGCTCGGATCCACCACATGGGAGAAGGTCCGGACTATCGATGCGCCCCAGGATGGTGGCACCGTCACCGTGGTCATTCCAACTCCCGGCCAGGAAGCCTATTATCAGGTCAGGCTCGAGTGACCTATTGGGACATCAAGAACTTCATCAGTTCGATTTGCTCCCGGGCTGGCAAGGCTTCCAGCAAACCCTCAGGCATGAGTGAGCTCTCACTGAGCCGCTCTGAGACAATATCCGTCTTCAGGATCCGGAATTGATCACCCGTCACCGTCCTGAGCATGATCGCGTCGTCGTACCGGGCGGTGACTGAGCCCGTCAGCACATCGCCACCCACACGTGTGATCGTGGTGGATTGATAGTCCCGTCCGACCACGGCATTTGGGTCGATGATGTTCTCCAGGAGATAACGCACTCCATGGCGGCCCACGCCCGTCAGAGGTGGCCCGACGTGATTGCCTGCTTCCCCGACCCGATGGCATGCGGCACAGAGTTTTCCAAACAATGCCTTGCCGGCTGTCGCTTCATACGCCCAGAGGGGAGCTTCGTTATACACCTTTTCGAGCCGGTTGATCTCGCTGAGCTTGGACTCCGGCGTGCTCCCGATCCTCCCCCAGTGAGCCTGGAGGGCGAGATTGATTTGTGGATGGTTGAATCCGGCCAACTGACGCACGTGAAGCGCATTGATCCATTCCTTCGGAACACGTCTGCTTGAGACCGCCTCAGCCAGCGCGACCGCAGACGACTCGCGTCGCGTCAAGGCACCCAATGCCAGAAAACGTTCGTCGTCCTTCATCGCCCGCATCCTGGAAATCAACGCTTCAGGAACCCTCGGATGCTCATAGGCGCCGAGTGTTGTAATGACGCGGGGACGGAACCCCGGCTCATCGAGCAATCCAATGAAAACATTCATCGCCAACGGATCGACCCCGCGACTCAGCACTTCGAACGAATGCTTGCGCAAGGCTTCGTCCGCGCTCTTGTTTCCCAGGTCTTCGCGATGCCGTGCGAAGCTGGAGTGATCCCCCAACGCCGCAGCCAGCAACTCGGCGGATCGGCGAATTCGGACGTTGGCATGGCCGAGCAACTTTTTGGACTGCTGAGTCCAGGCCGCAGGAGGGGCTGGAAACCCACGCCCTTCCACCGCCAAAATCAACCCGGCAAGCCGTCTTGTAAGAATGGCCTCATCCTGATCAGCCAGAGAGCCAATCGCCCCCTCCAGCCCTGGCATCGACAAACTGGCCGCCCGCCAATAGCAGAACTCCGCCAGCCACGGCCAGGCGGTTTCTGATGCCAGCATGAGCCCTGCAGGAATGTCGCGCGCCATGAGGGCCCCGGCCCCATGCCAGACGAGCAGAGGCAGGTTCCGGTCCGCCACGTCCTCCATCCGCTGCGCCAGAGCTGAGGTCAACCGCCATCCCGCTGGATCGCTCACTCGCTGGATCGCTGACGCCAGCCTCAGCCTTACCGACGCATCGGGCTCCTTTGTTGCCAGTTCGATGAGTGAATTCTCAATGGCCACATCCCTTCCCTTGGGTTCTGCCAGAAGTTGGATGGCCCAGCCTCGGATGTCCGGGTTGGGATCACGCAACGCAGCTGTCAAAAACTCAGCCGATGCTGCTCCCGTGAGGTGCATGCCCCAGAGGGCGTTGAGCCTGACCTGGGGTTCATTGGATCCACGAAAAAGGGCTCGCAAATCCGCGGCAGCCGCAGAATCGATCGATCGTTGGAAGCTGCGCTCATGCAGAAGTCTCCTCGCAACGCGGGCATACCACTGGTTCTTGTGCCTTTGGAACTCCACCAACTGCACATCCGTCGCTGAGGAAAGATCCACCTTGCGAGGGGAGAAAGTGGATTGGAATGAGAGACGGTAGATGCGGCCGTTACCACGGTCCCATTTCTCCATGTTCGGATGGTGGCAATGCTGGATGTCGTACCAGTCGATGACATACACCGCGCCATCAGGGCCGTACTGAAGATCAACAGGCACATAAGCCGGGTCGGTGCAGAAGAATTGATCCTGGCCCGCATGCACGGTCTGGTAGCCCGAGTGCTCCAGTCGATTCACCTGCCGGTTCATCTGGTGTCCTCCCAGATTATGAGTGAACAGATGCCCCCGGCAGTCGTCCGGCCAGTTGTCCCCCAAATAGATCATTGTCCCCACATGCGAATGCCCCCCGTAGATGGCATCGCTTCCCGGCTTCCCGGCCCCACCTGCACCGTGATCATAGCGGGCGGAGGCCAGCAGATAGTTCCGAAACTGCGGATGGTCCGAAGGGGGATCCCCAATGATGAAGGGTGCGTAGTTGGCGTTCGCCTGATTCCAGAAGTGTCCTCCCTGGATCACGTGCGTCGTGCATCCGCCGCCAAAGAAACTTCGGCAGTGAGTCATGAACAATTGCCCGCGCTCGTCATAGTCCAGACCCCAGGGATTGCTCCCCCCATGCGCAAAGACCTCAAACTCATTTCGTATCGGGTGGTACCTCCAAACCCCGGCCCGGAGTTCGTGTCGCTGTTCCCGCGAGCTGCCCGGCTTGCCCACATACCCCAGGTTGAAAACACCCTGTAAGCCGTACAGCCACCCATCAGGCCCCCACAAAAGACTGTTCAGGCACTCATGCGT
>VHDG01000406.1 GCA_016871475.1 Verrucomicrobiota bacterium | reverse complement strand
CGAACTTGCGGACCGCTCGGGTGCAAACACGGGCGAGCAGCGAGGAGCACTCCCTTACAGGCTCTCTTCAGTTGGACCCGATGGTCAACCTGACACCGATGACGACATCAAGCTGGATGCGGGGGGTCAGGAAGGGCAGGGACCTGCCGGGGAGGCATCACGGTAAGAGGCTTCATGAAAGCTGAGGCTGGTTCAGGAGAACTGAGATCCAGCCCGGGGTTCACATTGGTCGAACTCCTCCTTGTCGTGTCATTGATGCTCCTGCTCCTGGGGGCGGTTGCCTACAACTTTGCTCCGCTTCAGGGAACGGTCAGACTTGATGAGGGATCCCGACAGGTCGATTCGCTATTCCAGTTCCTCAAGGCCCATTCGTCTTTCTCTGGTCGGCGGATCGAGCTTCGTTTCGTCGAACCCGGACTCAGTACCAACTCCGGCCCCTTGAGCCTGAACTTTGGAACGTTGCAAGTGGTGTGGGAACCGGAGCCTGTGATCGAACCCGGCGTGTTCATCCCACTTCGCGAGGCGGATGTGTATCTCAGCTCGATTGCTGAAAACGTCATCGTCGAACCGGTTAAGGCAGCGTCTCGATCCGGATTAACGCCGCAGACACCAGCAACCCCGCAGAGCGCCCTGCCAACAGCCCCGTTCAATGTCGGTGAAGACACCGGTTCCAGTAACGATTCATCTGCTGAGAGTGATCGAATTCAGTCTCCACCGGTGGGGTTCGATCCTGACGGCTCGAGTGACCCTGTTGAATTTCGGTTGAAATCTGTGGACGATCAGGATGCTCGAACATTGTTTCTGAAGTGGGACGGGGTTTCCGGCGGATTTCGGAAGCGATGGGTTTATCCCAGCGACGACGAGGCGCACGCGATAATCCCGACCCAACCCGAACCCAACACAGCCCCATGAGGTATGCGAGGTCAGAGCGGGGAGCGGTGCTCTTGGAGGTTGTTCTGGCTCTGGCTCTTTTTATCGCTGCGGTGGCGATGCTTTCCTCTGCGCTGACGGCGTCGATGCAGGGCGTGGATCGGCGACGCGCCCAGATGCATGCGGACAATCTGGCGATCTCGACATTGTCGGAGATTCAGATGGGGATCAGATCCGTGGCCGCCACGGGACCTGAACCCATGAAGCCCCCCCTGGATGCCTGGGTTGTGCGAGTTGTGATGGCCGGGGATGAAACAGATCTGACGGGAGGCGGGCTGCCAAGGGTCGAGGTTGTGGTGCGACACAAGGTGGAGCCTGTTGTCAGGAGACTCACGGGCTGGATGTCTCCGGGTTTGGAGGCAAAGCCCGGGCCCGAGCCTGATCGAGCCACTGTGGGGGGAGGATTGCCATGACAAGTGCACACCTTCAGATCGGGCTCACACCAGAAGAGGGCCCTCTTTCATGGGGACCAGTTCGAAGGCCGGTTACGCATCGAGCAACAACGCAGCTGAGGACGTTCACGAACCGGGCATTCTCCTCCGGCTTCACACTGATCGAAGTGGTCCTGGCTATATCGATCGCCGCAGCCATCCTTGGAACAGCATTATACTTCTATCAGCAATCTGCCCATCTGAGGGCTCAGTTGATCGAGGAATCGGATCGGTTGTCGGCGGTTCGCCTGCTCATGGATCGAATCACGAGCGACGTCCGCTGCTTTCATGCCCGGAGACCTTCTCTTTTCTCCGGTACCTCCTCCAACCTCACACTGATCAGTGCATCCTTGCCGCCGGATCTTGTCGCGCGTCGTTCGGGCGGGGTTTCGCCTGCTTCGGACCTTCGACGTGTCAGCTATGGCCAGAACCTGCACGCTGAAGGCACGAATTCCACCGTGACCGGGATCTATCGACTCGATGAGCCTTGGGTCAGTCTGCGGAAACCGTCCTCCCAGCCTCCGAGCGGATCGGTCCTGCCTGCAACATCCGGTTCTGGCGCGGTTTCGAATACGTTGGCGGCGATGCCATTGGGGGACTCATCGATTGTCTCTCCCCCGCAACCCGAACCGTTTACAGATCAGGTGCGTTTTCTACGCTTTGCCTACTGGGATGGATTTCGCTGGGTTGAATCGTGGGATGGCCAGACGCCTCCTGCTGGGATCGCCGTTAGTCTGTCCACTGAGCCGATGGAGCAGGATCCCGACTCTGATCAGGTTGAGGGTGAGATCTTCCGTCGGGTGATTGCCATTCCTGCGCATGGTGGCTCGGGTTTGGATCCTGACCCATTGTCAGCGGAGATCCGGGAAGAGCGAAGTTTGTTGGACGGTCGGTCTGCAAACCTCAGTCGACTCGGAAGTCCTTCATCCCCGGGAACACGTGGTGGCCTCGGTATTTCGCCATGATCCTTTCCCCCTCTGGACACTCGAAGATGGCGGGGCCTACTCGGCCGAGGTCGGGGTTTGTATTGTTGGCTGTGTTGGTGGTGATCCTGATGGGGTCGATGGTGGCGTTGAGTTTGATGTTTCGGTTGAGGGCTGACGAGACAGCTTCCATGGCTGGCAGCTCGAGCGAACAGGCCTGGGCAGCTGCGATGGTGGGGGTTAGGGAGGCGATCCGAGTGGCTCAGCGGACGGCTCCGGGTGAGCTGGGTTGGCAGGACGATCCCAAGACGTTTCGAGATCGCTGGGTTTCTGATGATGGGACCGACAGATGGTACTTCAGCGTTTATTCACCGCCGCTCGAGGGGGAGCTTCAGGAGCTTCGTTACGGGCTGACGGATGAGGCTTCGAAGCTGAATGTGAATGCTTCGCACACCGCCGATCTAACCCAGATCCAGAACCTGACTCCGGCGCTGGTGGCCTCCATCCGGGACTTTATCGACCCCGATGTCTCGACCCGGCCCGATGGAGCGGAGCAAGAGTACTACGACACGCTTCCAGTTCCCTACGTTGTGCGCAATGGCCCGTTGAACTCGATCGATGAACTTCTGTTGGTTCGTGGCTTTACTCCCTCGCTGCTCTATGGCGAGGATCGCAACATGAACTTGCGGCTGGATGCCAACGAGAACGATGGAGTCCAGTCGGCCCCGCTCGACAATGCGGACGGCCGGCTGAGCCTTGGCCTTCGTTCGGTGCTGACGGTTCATTCCTATGACAACGATCTGGACTCGGAGGGAGGACTGAAAACAGTCATCAACGATTCCTTCTCGGGTTTTCCGTCGGTCGAGCTGCCCGCTGCTGTTACGAACTTTATCACACTGCTTCGCACCAATCGGCTGCGAGTCAATCATGCCGCCGAGCTGCTTCAGGCTCGTGCGCAAATCAAGGACGAGAAGGGTGGGACGGTGGATGTGGATTCAGGGATTGGAGGCGATGAGATCGCGGTGGTGCTGGAGAGGTTTACAGCGACGCGCACCAATCGGATGGAAGGCTTGATCAATGCAAACACGGCGCCTTCCTCGGTCCTGGCCACCGTGCCCGGGATCGATCCTCCGCTGGCTGACGCGATCGTCAGTGGTCGCAAGGCGATCAGCCCGGAGCGTCGGACCAACCTGGCGTGGATGTTCCAGGAAGGGGTCATGACGGCTGAGCAGTTCCGGGCCATCGTTCCGCATCTTTGCGCACGCAGCCTGCAGTACCACTTCTATTCCGTTGGTTTTTCGGTTCCCTCGGGACGGTTCCGTGTCCTTGAAGTGACGATCGACCTGGGTAGCCCTTCACCTTCGATTCTTTATCTTCGGGACATTACGCGCATGGGTCCGCCGTTTCGGTTCGATTCGGCACAACAGAAGGAGGCCATCGGTGGCTAGTTTTGTCGGTGGGACCAGCTTTGTGACCAAAGGCCTTGAACTGGCGTTTCCAGGAAGGCGTCGGCCTCGCGTTCCCAGTCAGGTTACCGCGTTGGATCTGGACGGAACCATGCTCCGGGTCGTGCATGCGGCTCCGCGGGGCAATCGGATTGAGGTGGTTCGCATCGAAGCCGTGCGATTGGACCTGGCGTCGGATGCAGATCGATCCGATCCGGCGATCATTGGCAAGGCTGTGGCGCGTGCTCTTCAATCGCTGGGGCTGACTGCGGCATCGGTGGTGATGGGCATTCCGCGGGCGCAGGTGATCTTGAGAACATTGCTTCTGCCCTCGATCCAGGACATTCGTGAGCTCGCCTCGATGGTGCATTTGCAGATTGGTCGCGAGCTTCCCTTCCGGATGGAGGATGCGGTGATTGATTTCAAGGTGCGTCGTCAGGTGGGAGGAGGCGGGCTGCGAACGGAGGGTGCGCTGGCTGGAGCAGGTGGTGATGCCCCAGAGGATCAGGCGCCGCCACCCAAGCTCGAAGTCTTGGTTGCCGCCGTCAAACGCGAGGCAGTGGACTTCTTCGTTCAGATCAGTGAGGAAGCTGGTCTGAATCTGTCGGCTCTGGGATTGCTCCCGTATGCAAATGCGCGGTGCGTGGAGGCGTGTCAGGTGGCGGATGGCGGGCAGGCCTTTGCGCTGGTGTCTTTGCGGCCGGATGAGGTGACGATTGATGTGATTTCGGAGGAATCACTGCTGTTCAGCCGTGGTGCATCCATACGTCCTGCCACCGAAGTCACGGCACCGCCTGATGTTCCGGGGGATACTCCCCAGCAGGAAGGGTT
>VHDG01000405.1 GCA_016871475.1 Verrucomicrobiota bacterium | reverse complement strand
CGACCCGTTGTCCCGCAAGGCCGGGCTTCGGCTCGACACCCGGGAAGGGTTCTTCACTCCGGGTGAGAAGCGAGGCGCGACCGTGATTCCAGGGCAACCGGACAAGAGCCCGATGCTGCAGCGCATTCTCTCCAAGGACGTCGATGAAGTCATGCCTCCACCCGAGGCTCACAAGGAGCTCACGTCTCACCAAAAGGAATTAATCCGGCAGTGGATCAACCAGGGAGCGGATTGGGAGC
Organism: Verrucomicrobiota bacterium; assembly: GCA_016871475.1. Taxonomy (GTDB): domain Bacteria; phylum Verrucomicrobiota; class Verrucomicrobiia; order Limisphaerales; family UBA11320; genus UBA11320. The sequence continues at coordinate 4,334 of VHDG01000405.1, read as the reverse complement.
CGCACTGGTCATTCATCAAACCCGAGAGGCCTGCTGTCCCACGCATCGGAGACGCAGCTGCCTGGGGCAGAAATCCGATTGATGCTTTTGTCCTGGCTGGTTTGCGAGGTCACGGATTGGAGCCGTCTCCTGAGGCTTCCAAGTCTGCGATAGCCCGTCGGGTGTATCTCGATCTCATCGGATTGCCGCCGACGCCCTCCGAGCTCCAGAGATACATGGGGGACAAATCGCCGGACGCCTACGAGAAGCTGGTGGATGAGCTGATGAGGTCGCCACACTGGGGGGAGCACCGGGGGCGCTACTGGCTGGATGCCGCGCGTTATGCCGACACCCACGGGCTGCACTTTGACAACTATCGCGAAATCTGGCCTTACCGTGACTGGGTGATTCAGGCGTTTAACCGGAACAAGCCTTTCGATCAGTTCACCTTGGAACAACTGGCCGGGGATCTCCTGCCCAATCCCACGGTCGATCAGCTCGTGGCGACAGGGTTTCACCGATGCAATCCCACGACCAACGAAGGAGGCACGATCGAGGAGGAGAACTTGTTTCTGTACGCCCGGGACCGCGTGGAAACGACTTCCTGGGTCTGGCTGGGGCTCACCGCGAACTGTGCGGTCTGCCACGACCACAAGTACGATCCGATCACCGCCAAGGATTTCTATTCCATGTCGGCGTTCTTCCGTAACACGACGCAGACTGGTTTTGACGGAAACATCAAGGAGTCGAATGCAAACCTGATTCTGGTCGACACAGAGGCTGAACGTAAGCGGATGGAGGCTCTTCCCGCTGAGATCGGTGATGCAAGGAAGGCGCTGGAAGCGGCAAAGAAGGCTGAGGAGGACTCGCTCCAGAAATGGATCAGCCAAGCCAGGCCGGAAACCTTGTTTGCAACCATTCATGCGGCAGACCTCTCCACCTACATCCCGCTTGCCGGTACCAACTTGCAGCACGTCGCTGAGATCACGCCCCGTCGCACGAACTGGGTCGCGATCGAAGGACGTCCCGCGGTGCGGGAGAACGGGCGGACCGGTCCCGGGCTCCAGTGGAATGCGGGCTCCTCCGTCAAATTCGAGAAGGCGGGGAATTTCAATTCCGATGACAGTTTCTCCGTTTCACTCTGGGCTCATGTGCCGGGAGGATACGATGGGAAGGGGCCGATCCTTTCCCGCATGGAGGGTGCGCGACGCCTTCGAGGCTGGGATCTGAGTGCCGAACATGGCCATTACTCCGTGCACTTGATTCACGACTGGCCGGAGGACGCCATCCGGCTTCGGACCAAGTTCCGGGTGATGAATCGGGGTGGTTATCAGCATGTGGCGTTTACCTGCGACGGCTCAGGCAGGCCGGAAGGGCTGGTGCTCTATGTCAACGGGCGTCCTGCCGAGGTGGAGGTGGATCGCGTTCGCAGGCTCCAAGGCTCGATCCAAACACGCGATCCGCTGCGCATCGCGCAGAATGGTGCGGGTGTGAGGATTGATGGCTTATCCGTTCAGGACATCCGGATACATTCACGCATTCTCGCTCCCTCCGAGATCCGTGTGCTCTCCGAGATCAACTCCCTGAAGGAATGGGCAGGCAAACCGGAGAAGGAACGCAAGCCCGAGCCCAAGGAGGTCCTTGCGGATTATTACCTGCAAAACTTGTCGAGTGACGGATATCGCAAGGCATTGGGTCGACTGATGACTTTGGAGAAGGAGAGAGAAGGCCTGCGGCTGAACCACCCGGTGACACACATCCAGGCGGAGAAGAAGGACTCAAAGCCCATGGCTCATGTGCTGATTCGCGGGCAGTACGACAAGAAGGGTGACAAGGTGGAGCCTGCTGTGTTTTCTGCGTTGAAGCCCATGGCTGCTGATGCACCCAGGAACCGGATGGGGCTGGCTCAATGGATCCTGGGTCCGGAGAACCCGCTCACCGCACGTGTGACCGTCAACCGTTTCTGGCAGGAGGTCTTCGGCACAGGCCTGGTTCGTACATCCGAGGATTTTGGCATCATGGGTGAACTGCCATCGCACCCGGAACTTCTCGACTGGCTGGCTGTGGAATTTCGAGAGAGCGGGTGGGACGTGCGCCATTTGTTCCGCCTGATGGTGACATCCTCCACTTATCGCCAGGCTTCCGAGATATCCAGCGAACGCGCGGAGAAGGATCCGTCCAACCGGTGGCTGAGTCGTGGGCCTCGTTTTCGAATGGATGCCGAGATGATCCGGGATCATGCCCTGAGCGTGAGCGGGCTCCTGGAGTCGAAGGTGGGCGGGCCGAGTGTCAGGCCGTATCAGCCGCAGGGCGTTTGGGAGGCGGTGGCCATGCCTGAGAGCAATACACGGCATTACATTCATGGAGGCATCCACGAACTGCAGCGCCGGAGTCTCTACACACTTTGGAAGCGGGCGGCGCCTCCGGCGGGAATGGAGATCTTCAACGCTCCCAACCGGGAGAACTCCTGCCTTCGACGGGAACGCACCAACACCCCTCTCCAGGCTCTGGCCACTTTGAATGACGTCCAGTATGTGGAAGCCGCCAAGGCTCTGGCGGCTGAGGCCCTCAAAAGAAGCCGGAGTCGTGACGGGGTTCTGGACGAGATTTCCCTGCGGGTGATGTCACGTCGATTGGAACCCAAGGAGCGGGCGATCGTGCTTGCCGGTTTCGACGAGTATCTTGCCAGGTATCGGGAACATCCCGAGGAAGCCCGACGCTTGCTCGGGGTGGGGGATCTGGGTGTTTCATCCCGTGGCGGGGCGGAGCGACATGCGGCATGGACGGTGGTGGCCAACCAGCTTCTAAACCTCGATGAGACTTTGAATAAGTGAGCGCAGCATTTCAGGAGATTCTATGAACGTGTTTGAAGACTACATTCGTTATGAGACGCGCCGGCAGTTTTTCTCCAGGGGCAAGAATGCGCTGGGGATGGCCGCGTTGAGCGGGCTGCTCGGGAACACAGCGATGGCTGCCGCTTCGACCGACGGTTCGACGCGGCTGACTCATGTCCCCGGAAAGGCCCGCAACATCATTTATCTCCACATGGTGGGAGGTCCCTCACAGATGGACTTGTTCGACTACAAGCCCGAGATGACGAAGTGGTATGACAAGGACTTGCCTGATTCCGTTCGCAAAGGCCAGCGGCTCACGACGATGACATCCGGTCAAACGAGGTTCCCGATCGCTCCCTCCAAGTATCGGTTCGCCCAACACGGCAAGTGTGGGATGTGGATGACCGAGCTGATGCCGTGGACCGCGAAGTGTGTGGATGACATGAGTTTCATCCGGTCCATGCATACCGACGCCATCAACCACGAGCCGGCGATCTGTCATATGCAGACGGGCAACCAGGTCTCAGGACGTCCGTGCCTTGGATCCTGGGTGAGCTATGGGCTTGGGTCGCTGAACAGCAGTCTGCCGGCTTTTGTGGTTCTGGTGGCTGAGCCGACCAACAAGGAACAGATCCAGGCCATCTCCGGGCGGTTGTGGTCGAGCGGCTATCTTCCGGGGGAACATGCCGGAGTTTCGTTTCGCAGTTCGGGAGATCCGATTCTCTTCATTAACAATCCGCCTGGCATGGACAGCACATTGCGTCGTCGCCAGCTTGACGGCCTCCGCGCCCTCAATGAGCTCAACTACGCGAAGGTCGGCGACCGGGAGATCCACACGCGGATTCAGCAATTCGAGATGGCATTCCGGATGCAGGCCAGCGTGCCTGAGTTGACGGCGATCAAGAACGAGCCGGATTCCACCTACAAACTGTACGGGGAGGAGGCGCGGAAGCCTGGAACCTACGCCAACACGATTCTAATGGCGCGCAGGCTGGTGGAGCGTGGGGTTCGGTTCGTGCAGGTTTACCTCAACAACTGGGATCACCATGGAAACGTCGCGGGCCGGTTGCCGATGCAATGCAAGGATGTCGACCAGGCCAACTACGCGCTCATCCGGGATCTGCAGCAACGTGGATTGTTCGATGAGACCCTGATCCTGTGGGGAGGCGAGTTTGGTCGGACGATTTACAGCCAGGGAGGGTTGTCGAAGGAGAATTATGGACGCGACCACCATCCGAGATGTTTCACGATGTGGCTGGCAGGTGGAGGCATCAAGGGAGGGACGATCTATGGGGAGACCGACGAGTTCTCCTACAACATCGTGAATGATCCGGTGAGTGTGCATGATCTTCACGCAACGATGCTGCATCTGCTGGGCATGAACCATGAACGATTCACTTTCCGGCATCAGGGATTGGATCAACGCCTGACAGGTGTGGAGCCATCGAAGATCATTCGCGAGATCTGCACGTGAAGAGTGGGGGCCGACGAATCCCAGGCATTACTCTGAATTCAGAAGTG
>VHDG01000404.1 GCA_016871475.1 Verrucomicrobiota bacterium | reverse complement strand
GTTCGATCCACTCGACGGGATTGCCACCTTCGTCGGGGATTCCGCCGGCCTCGCCGGCCACCACCTCATTGATGCGAACCTGCGACGCGACGAGCGGGAGTTCGAAAAGTGAGCTCACGCTCAGGCCAGCAAGGTCGGAGGCTCCGATTCTCACTTTGATGGAGCTCTTGCCGGCCGGGATTGGGGAGGTTAGTCGGAGTTGACTGGCTTCGATGCGAACCAACCCGTTGTCATCCGAACCCACACCTGGATCCAGGCTCAGCTGGTGGCGGTCGAACGAATCAGGATCAAGCACACTGATGAGCGCAAGGAGTTGCCCGGGCTGGGGAGGAGCAGGGATTGAGGAAACGTCCAGAGCGATTCCCGAGGGAGGATTGGGTGCCGCGAGAGTGAGAACAAAGGCTTTCTCGAGGAAGCGCGCTGAATCTGAGGCATCGGTGGCTCGAAGTCGGATGGAAAAAGCGGTCCCGACAGGAAGCGACGAGAAGTTGAACGCGCCGGGTTTCAGGGCGTTTCCCTCGAGCATGAACTTGGGATTATCGAGATCACCCTCGCCGGGCACGAGCGAGAGGGTGTGCGTTGCTCCGGACTTTCTATCCACGACCTGGACATCGGAGATGGGGGCTGTTTGAACCGGGAAGAAGCGGTTGGCTGTGAGAATGAGATTCTCAGGGGTTGGTGGGATGAACACACGTTCGAGGGTCAATGCTTGCCAGATGGGATTCCGATCGCCTCCATCATTCCTGCCGAAGAGATCTCCCATCTCGATCACCAGACGGTTCGTGTTCGCAACAAACTGGTAAGTGTAGAGGGTGGAGCGGTTGACGGAGTAGGAAGCGGAGGGGGCTGCTCCCAAGGAGGTGATCTCGTCCACGGCTTCGCGACCGGCCACACGGATGTCCCAACGACGGTTTTCGGGGCCATTGCCGGAGATGAGGATTTGCAGTTTGTATTCGAATCCGTTGGTGATGTTGAGAGTTGCGCGCAGGCGTTCTCCTGCTCCTGAGTTCGCCCACCGGATGTCATGGAGAATCAGTTCGAGAGCATTGGCATCGGCAGAGTTTCCAAACTCAGGTTTGGCCTGCCAGGGCGTGACCTGCTGAGGCCCGAGGAGTGCAGCACCCGGGATGGTCTGGTTGTCTGGAAGGAAACGCACGCCTGCGAGGGTGCGAATCGGATCATCCGCGCTGAAGTTGATGGCATAAGCCATTTCGCCATCCAGATCCAGGTCCTGTGGACCGGTGATCTGGGTGATCGCACCAAGTTTTACGATCGTGTCGGCGAAGGCTGAGGGAGGTGCGCTTAGAAAAGCGATGTGGGTGAGTGCGGCGAGAGCGACGGCATGGATGAAGCGCAGTGCGGGGGATATTGGCAATAAATGAACTCTGCATCCGGGGATTCTTCAAGCGCGAAATCTTGTGATCCGGGGGGGCAACTGGCCGACTATTGGCACCTCCCCTCGTAATCGTAATCGTAATCGCAATCGGCGGTTCGTGTTTGTTGGTTCTTGGTTCTTGGTTGGTGGTTCGTGCGTCTCGCCGGGCCCTTGCTTCCTCATCGCACCACCAACCTCAGCACGTTAACGCCCCCCCCCTGGGAGCGCTGGCGTCCCCGCCGGCATCCTTCCGGCTTCTTTCTCGCAACATGCCACTTGCAACCCAATTGCCGGCGAGACGCCAGCGCTCCCAGCACAAAAGAGCGGCCACAAATCACACTCTCCGATGAACGGAGGCCAAACGGGCAGAGCCCGAGCATCCTAAAGGATGGACAACAAACCTGGGAGCCTTCCGCCGAAAGCCTGGAAGTCGGACGCGCAGTTCGTTGTCCACCCTTCAGGGTGTGCCCCCCAACCGCCAGCACGCTCAGGTCCCCCCTGGGAGCGCTGGCATCCCTGCCGGCCTCTTGCCTGCTTCTTTCTCGCAACATGCCACTTGCAACCCAGAGGCCGGCGAGACGCCAGCGCTCCCAGTGACAATGCGATCCCTCCCCTCGATGCACCCGCGAAAAGGGGCGAAAGGGGCGAATCTCACTTTTTGCGACTCGCATCCCCCTCACCTCGTAATCGTAATCGGCTGTTGGTCTTCGATGCCACGGAGGCGTCGTGTCGTGGGTAAGTCGATCGAGGGCCGAGCTTTTCAGGCGCGAGAGGGCGGTGGGGGAGGGGTCGATGACGATTACGATTACGAAGGGCCCTCGCACCGGCGAAATGTGCAATGGGCCCGGGAAAGGTATTCATCATGCCGCTTCTTGAACCGGAGGCCTGAGGCTGATACCGTCCGCCCTCTTTGACGGGACCTATGGATTACAAGAACACAGTCAACCTGCCGCGCACCGATTTCGCCATGAAGGCGGATCTGGTCACCCGGGAACCTCAGCGACTTCAGAAGTGGGCCGAAAGCGGTTTGTACGAACGCATTCAGAAGGCCAGGGCAGGCGCCCCGAAGTTCGTGCTCCACGACGGTCCGCCGTTCGCGAACGGCGATGTCCACGTCGGGACCGCTCTCAACAAGATTCTCAAGGACATCATCATCAAACACCAAACCTTGAGAGGCTGCAGCGCGCCTTACGTTCCAGGCTGGGACTGTCATGGACTGCCGATTGAATTCAAGGTCAGCCAGGAGATGCGCAAGAGCGGTGTCACAGATGCGGATCCGGCTGCCATTCGAAAACTCTGCGATGCTTACGCTCGTAAACACATCGATCTTCAACGGCAACAGTTCAAGCGGCTGGGCGTGCTCGGAGATTGGGAGAATCCGTATCTCACCCTCAGCAAGGAGTATGAAGGTGCCGAGCTCGACTTGTTTGCTGACCTGATCGAAAAGGGGTTCGTTTATCGCGGCAAGAAGCCCGTTTATTGGAGCATCCCGTGCCGCACCGCTCTGGCGGAGGCGGAAGTCGAATACCAGGACCACATCAGCCAGAGTGTTTATGTGAAGTTTCCTCTCGTGGATCAGCCCGGAACGTTTCTGCTGATCTGGACCACCACGCCCTGGACGTTGCCTGCCAACCTCGCGGTGGCCTTCAACTCCACGTTCCACTACTCGCTCGTCATGGCCGGGGGTGAAACGTATCTCGTATCGAACGGGCTGCTCTCCCAGGTGTCTGCGAAGGCGGGCTGGGACTCCTACCAGATCATACGGACGGTGTACGGGGATGAACTTGCCCAGCTCGAGTACGAACATCCTTTCTGCAACCGCCGGGGCAAGCTGCTTGCCGGCGACGATTTTGTCGAGAACTCCACCGGCACGGGTTTCGTGCACATCGCTCCAGGTCACGGGCTGGAGGACTACGGACTCGGGATCCGTAACGGACTGCCGGTGTACTCACCCGTGAACGATGAGGGTGTTTTGAGTCATACGGCGGATCTGCCGGTTGAACAGCAAATGCCGGCGAGCCTGGTAGGAAAGTCCGTGTTGGAAAAGGGTGGCAAGCCCAGTGATGCCAATGAGGCGGTCATTGCATTGCTCAGAGAGTCCAACCGGCTTCTTGTTGCGGAGGCTTATTCCCACAGTTATCCGCACTGCTGGCGAAGCAAGACGCCTGTTGTGTTTCGTGCGATGGACCAATGGTTTATCCGGATCGATCATGCCTCAGCACAGGGGGAGACATTTCGAAATGCCGCTTTGCGTGAGATTGGCCAGGTGCGGTGGGTTCCGGATTGGGGGATCAACCGGATTCGCGGAGCCGTGGAGTCGCGTCCGGACTGGTGCATCTCCAGACAGCGTTCCTGGGGGGTGCCGATTCCTGCGTTCTACGACATAGAGGGCGGTGCGATTCTCAACGCCCAGGTCGTGCGCAACGCTGCCACACTCATTGCTCGTGAAGGCAGCCAGGTCTGGTTTGAGAAAAGCGCCGCTGAGCTCTGGGCTGCCTGCCGGCCTCATGACTGGACTGGGGCGGAGGGCGTCACGAAATCATCGGACACACTGGACGTATGGATCGACTCCGGCAGCAGCTCCCGGGCTGTGACTGCCCAACGCGCGGAGTTGCATGGCGCGCGTTTTGATGGCTCCACCCTGCCCGCATTCAAAGCGGATCTCTATCTCGAAGGTTCGGACCAGCATCGGGGTTGGTTTCAGTCCTCGTTGCTCCTGTCGTTGGCGGGCAACGGAGCGGCTCCTTATCGAACGGTTCTGACACATGGGTTCATGGTGGATGCCGATCGCGAGAAGATTTCAAAGAGCAAGCAGGGGCAGGGCGGGTATGAGAAACCCCAGACGGCTGAACGTTATGTGAAGGATTACGGAGCCGACGTGCTCCGGCTCTGGGTGGCCAGCCAGGATTTCAGAAATGACATCGTGGTCAGCGAGGATCGCATCAAGAAGGTGGGAGAGACCTATCGTTTGATCAGGAACTGCCTTCGCTATCAGCTCTCGAATCTTTACGACTTCGATCCACTGAAACATTCGGTGTCGGAGGGTCAGCTGACAGGGCTGGATCGCTGGATCCTGGGCGAGTTCAGTCGCATGGAGGCTGAGGTTGCCAAAGCCTATGAGGCTTACGAGTTCCACGTCGTTTATCAGAAGTTATCCCAGTTTGCCGCCGTGGAGCTCAGCGCTGTTTATCATGATGTGG
>VHDG01000403.1 GCA_016871475.1 Verrucomicrobiota bacterium | reverse complement strand
CTTAGCGCGTCGGGCATCTGGATGATGGGTGGCCAGGGGCGTTTGAATCCTTCTCCAGGAAGCTTTCGCGTGGCGTCGAATCCCAGCTTGCTCCCGATCGCCACTTCACTGGTTGCGTGATCCAATACGTCCGCAGGTCCCTTCGAGAAAACAGTGTCCCGCTGTGGATCCGTATTTGCGCACAGCCTGAACAGCACCTGGCTGGTGTTGTGCACATCGACATCCTCGTCCACCACCACGATGTATTTGGTGAACATCATCTGCCCCATCCCCCAAAGCCCGTGCATGATCTTGTAGGCCTGCATCGGATAGGTCTTCCGAATGCTGACAAAGACCAGGTTGTGGAACACCCCCTCGGCGGGAAGCGCGATGTCCACAATCTCAGGGAAGTTCATCTTGAAGATCTGCAGGAACAGCTTCACGGATGCCGCACCGATGTAAAAATCCTCCATGGGAGGAATTCCCACGATCGTTGCGGGATACACCGCATCTTTGCGATGGGTGATGCAGGTGACGTGAAAAACCGGATAGGGCTCGGGAAGCGTATAGAACCCGGTGTGATCTCCGAACGGACCCTCCATCCGCAACGGTTCCACGGGATCGATGTAGCCCTCGATCACAAAGTCCGCATTCGCTGGCACCTGGAGCGAGCTGGTTTCGCAGGTTACCAGTTCGATCGACTTGCGCCGCAGATAACCCGCGAGCAGGAATTCATCGAGCCCATCAGGCAGTGGAGCTGTGGCAGCGAATGGATACATCGGATCTCCTCCGATGAACACGGCGACGGGCATTCTCTCACCCTTTTCGTAGTAGCGACGGCCATGTCGTGCCGCGACCTTCTGGAGCTGCCAGTGCATTCCCGACGAGGTTTCGTCATAGACCTGCATTCGGTACATCCCGACATTCCGCTCGCCGGTATCAGGATCATGTGTCACCACGCAGGGCAGGGTTACGAATCTACCACCATCCAAAGGCCAGCATTTCAAGATGGGCAGGTCGAGAAGGGTAGGCGCCGGACCTGTTTGTTCCACACATCCCGCTGACTCGGGCCATGCGTCCTTGTGGGATGCAGGCGAGGGAAATTTATGGATGACCTCCTTGCACGGCCCGGTGCGGACGGTTTTGGGTTTGGCGTGACGAAGCTCGATGGCCGTTGAGAACAGCCGCACCGCCTCCTTTAAACTCGAAGGTGGCTTCGCTTTCATCAGGGCGCCCAACTCTTGCGCGGCAACATCCACCGACCCACATCCCATGCTCAATGCCATCCGTTTCCATGAACCCAGGGTGTTGATGGCGACGGGAAATGGGGAGACGCGTCCGTTGATGGTCGGCTGTTCGAAGAGCAGAGCCCGGCCGCCTCCGGGTTTCTTCATCTCCTGGTCCGCCAGCACCGTGATCTCGAGCTCAGTGGCGACAGGCTCTTTGACGCGGATGAGCTCTCCTGCTTGGTCGAGGGCCTCAACGAAATCGCGGAATGAGGAGTAAGCCATGATTCAACCAATCTCGATCTGACCTGTGCTCAGGGGGTTGGACTTCCAGGTTTCACGACTGAGATCACACGGGCTTGTTCGGTCAGGATATGGCGACAGACCCGCCGAACATCATCCGCGGTTACGGCCTCGAAACTGGAATCCTCCAAATCAATGTTGCGATATCCCAGGCCGTAGAGCTCATCCAGCGCAGTGGTCATCGCAAGGCGACCCAGCTCCTGACGTGCAATCCTCTTTTGGCCCAGCAATTTGGCTTTCGCGCGTTTCAGCTCCGCATCGGTCAATCCGTTCTTGGCGAGCTCAAGCGCTTCCTTAAACAGCTCTTCCTCGACCTGCCCGGCCTTCTCAGGGTCCGTGCCTACGTAAAAGGAGAAGTAGCCGGGCTCCAGACCCAGGAAGTTGTGTGCTCCCACGTAATAGGCCAGGCCCAGGTCATCCCGGATCCGTGTGAAGAGACGCGATCCCGTGTCGCTAAGCGCTTCCTGCACCAGCTCCAGAGCGAAGCGATCTGGATGGTGAATGGTCAGCCCTGGGAAACCCATGACCAGCACGGCCTGCTTCTTGTCCACAACTTCGCCCACACGTCGAACCTCCCGAAGGGGAGCTATTTGGGTGGGTGACCAGTCGAGGGCTGCGGGGCCGCGCCACTTACCAAAGGCGCGCTGGACTTCCTTGACGATGGTCTTGGCGTCGATCGACCCGAAAATGCCCAGGACGCAGTTTTGCGGAATGATGAGCCGGCGGTGGAGGGCTTTGAGGCTGGCGGCGGTGATGGAGCTGACGCTGCCTTCGAACCCGCGAGCTTGCAACCCGTAGCCTGTCCGGCCAAACAAACCCTCCCGGGCGAGGCTATCAGCCAGGCTGAGCAGGTGGTCCCGGTGGGATTTGATTTCCGCCAGCTGAATCTGTCGCTCCCGTTCAAGGGCTGCAGCGGGGAAGGATGGGTTGAGCAACACATCGGCAACCAGATCGAGCCCGAGCCGGAAATCAGAAGACATGACTTCAGCGCTGACACCCACGCTGTTGTTGCCTCCGTAGCTGCTGATGCTTCCACCGACCGACTCGATGGATGACGAGATCGCATCTTCATTTCGAGTGCGGGTTCCCTGAAGGAGCATTTTCGACATCATCTGGGTGATGCCGTTGTTGCTTTCGGACTCCAGCAGCACGCCGCCTTTGAGCAAAGCCCTGAACTCAACAAAGGGCAGACGAAAATCTTCCTTGATCAGAAGACGCAGGCCATTGGGGAGCTGAATGCGCTGGATGGCGATGTCCTGCGAAGTTTGGACGGAAGCGCTGGTGACTTGCCGGCTGCCCTTGGGCAGGAGCGCGTAGAGAGTGCGATTCTCCTCGGTCAGATACTGACGCGCCACACGTCGCAGATCCGCCGGAGTCACGGCCTGAACCTTTTTCAGGTAGCGCTCTGAAAACTGCAGATCATGTGCAGCCATCCAGCTGCCTCCGAGATCGCTTGCCTGACCTTGCATGGTCTTGCGGCTTGCGAGGGTGCCAGCGATGAACTGTTTCCGCGCTTTCCCGAGTTCCGCAGCAGATACGAGGGTGGATTGCATGCGTCGGAGCTCTGCGAGGACCCCCGCCTGGGAAGACTCGAACTTGTCGGGATCTGCAATGACACTCATGCCAAACATGCCCGGATTCCCCGGGCTGTAGGTCCATGCGTCCGCTGAGTTCACGAGACACTTTTTCTGTCGCACCTCACGATAGAGCCTCGAGCTCCGGCCACTCCCCAGAAGGGTGGCAAGCACATCGAGGGCCGGCACATCAGGGTGACGCAAATCGGGGATGTGCCAGCTGTAGTGGTAGTGTGCGAGTTCAACGGGGGCCTCTTCGATCACTTGTCGCGGTGAGGTCTGTTGAGGTTCCAGGGGATAGGGAACGTGTTGAATCGGGCGGGCTGGTGTCTTGGAAAAGCTCTCGCGAATCTGTGCCTCCACGGCATCGCAGTCGATGTCTCCCACCACGATGAAGAAGATGTTGTTGGGCGCATACTTCTCCCGGTAATAGCCAACAATGTCGGCGCGGGTGAGGGTGTTGAAGATATCGAGGTGCCCGATGATGGGATGGCGGTAAGGGCTCCGGGTGTAGGCGGTTTCAAACAGCCGCCTCCCCGATCGGTTCCCGGGATCATCCTGCCCCATGTCCATCTCACGCCGGATCACGTCCAGTTCCTTCGCAAGTTCGTCCTCGGGGATCGACGCGTTTTGCATGATATCGCAGAGGATATCGACGGCGACACGTGTGCCTGAGCTGGGGGCGTTAATGTAGTAAACGGTGCGATCGAAGGAAGTGTAGGCGTTCATGTAGCCGCCCGCCTCCTGAACTTCCTGGTCGATGCGACCTGCGGGGCGGTTGGTGGTGCCTTTGAAGAGCATGTGCTCGAGCACATGCGAAAGCCCCGCGCCAAGAAGCCGACCCTCGTCAATGCTGCCCGCTCTGCACCAAGCCTGCGCAGACACGACGGGCGCACTTGCGTCCGCCCTCAGGACGAGGGTGAGTCCATTCTCGAGTGTGGTCAGCCGGGCATCCGGAGGCATTGACGCCCCCCTCGTTCTGTTGATGTCGCCGGAGACTCGGGGGGCTTTACGTGGCATGAGTTCGATATGTTCAGGGCTGGCTGGCTGGCTCCTGGGTTTTTATTCTCAACCGCTGAGGCCGGAATGGCTTTTGAAACGCACTCTCAAAGTCATATCCGTTTTGAAAATCCGATCGCTGATCCTTGTCGGTCTTGGAGAGAGCACCATGCTCAACCAACAGAAACACGATCTCGCCGAAATCCTCGCACCGGGTGACTCCCCACTCCTGTAGGAGTACATAGGCCATCGGCCCGTAAGCATTTAGAGCGAACTGCCGGATGCCTTCCAGGAGTTCCTGTCCCGTGACATGGCTGTGCCCACCCTTCGAACCCGCCTTTCGAGAGGAAGTGCGCGATCGGGAATGCCCTTCCTGAGTGTGGTTCAACGCGTCTCTGACAAAGCAGAAGGCGTCCGAGGCATAGCGGCTATCGGAACGAACGATCCGTGCGACGATTTCCTCAAAACTATGAGTTTGCATGTTGCTCTGGCCGTT
>VHDG01000402.1 GCA_016871475.1 Verrucomicrobiota bacterium | reverse complement strand
CGACCTGCATTACCTGTTCGCGGACTAGACGGAACAGGCCGGCTCTGCGAGTTTGCCGGCGTGCACTCCATCCGATCGCCCCTCGCTCTCGCGGCTCTCTACCTCGCGCTCTCCCAGGGTTCAGCTGAAACCGTGAAGGATCGCGCGGCAGGGGTGCGCAGTGACTATGCCGTCATGCAATCCAGCCTCCGCTGGATCTACAACGACATCGATCGAGCCTTCGCCCAAGCCAGGAAGACAGGAAAACCTCTGCTCGTCGCGTTGCGGTGCATCCCCTGCAAGAGCTGCATGGGACTCGATGTCAGCATTCTCAATTCACCAGACCTGAACCCACTGCTCGATCAATTCGTTTGTGTGCGGATCATCAACGCAAACGCGCTGGATCTTTCCAAATTCCAGTTCGACTACGATCTGTCCTTTTCCACCCTGTTCTTCAATGGCGACGGCTCCGTCTTTGGCCGCTTCGGTTCCTGGCAACACCAACGCGACAGCAACGACACCAGCCTGGATTCCTACAAGGCAGCCTTGGAGACGGCGCTGCAAATCCATAAGAGCTATCCCGCCAACCGATCTCAACTGGCTTCCAGGCAGGGATCACCCGTGCGCTACCAGTCCCCCATCGAGATCCCGACTCTCGCTGGTAAGTACAGCCGGGATCTGGATTGGAAGGGCAGGGTCGTCGACAGCTGCGTCCATTGTCATCAAATCGGGGATGCCCTGAGGGAGGAACACAGGGCTCGAAGCAACCGTATGCCGCTCGATTTGATCTATCCCATGCCAGGAACAGCGGTGGCGGGATTCGATCTGTAGCCCGGTCGCGGGTTTAGGGTGAAGGAGGCCACGCCCGGTGGCGCTGCAGCTGCCGCAGGCCTCCGCGTCGGCGACACACTGACATCGGTGGGAGAGGCCCCGATCATCTCCGCAGCAGACATCGCCTGGGCACTCCATAGGCTTGGGGATAAGGGGACGTTGGTACTCGGGGGCACCCGCAACGGAGAGGCGAAGACATGGACCCTCGAACTGGAGGATGGGTGGCGGTTCAGGTCGGATATTTCCCGCAGGGTTGGAACCTGGGGTTTGCGCGGCATGGTACTCGGAGGGCTGCTCCTCAGAAGCATGCCTGAGGATCGCCTGAAAGCGCTCGGCCTGCCGGAGGACAGCCTCGGACTTGAAGTCGAGATGGCAGGTGAATACGGAATTCATGCAGCTTCCAGAAAGGCGGGGTTCCGAAAAGGGGACATCCTGGGATCCGTCGAGGGCTTGAAGGGTCGGATGACCGAGAGCGAGCTCATCGGAAGACTTCTCATATCGCATCCAGGCAAGGGGTCACTGACCACCACCGTGGCAAGAGGTGAAGCAAGGTTGAGCCTCCAGCTCCCCCTGCAATGAGGAAAGACATTGCAAAACTTTTGCATAAATCCTCTTGCTACCCTCCGCCTTCGAGGCTTTATTAGGTCTTGCTAATGCAAAGCCTTCGCAAACCAGCTCTTCTGAACCGCCTTGCCGGCGAGTTCGTGGCGTTGGCGGTGTGCGGGGCTATGCTGGTGAGCATTGTGCTGAGCTCCAACCGGAGCTGGCATGAGGCGTTCCATCTCTGGGGTTCCCAGGTGTCGGTCCATGGAGGATGCGGACACACGCACCATCAAGCTGGGATGCCAAGAGCCGGGGCTGAATCAGATTCACCCGAGCCTGCGAGCCCGGATGACTTTTGTGCGGCTCAGTTCCTATCAACCGGGCTGGCGGACTCCTTCCATCTGGCGGCTCCGTCGGTGGTTTCCCCCTCGCGATACACCTGGGATCAACCGGACATGCGCAGCACGGTTGTTCTCCGTCGGATGATTGAACTGCCTCCTGGGCGAGCCCCGCCTTCCTTGGTCTCTGGACGGTCTCCCGCCTGAGTTCACAGGCAGACCCTCCTCCTTCCTGCAATTCCCCCATGGGTCCGCTGATCTGGATCAGCGACCTTCGCAAGCAACCAGTAACCAGTGATCCATCATGTGCTGCGGCATTCTCAGCGCACCGGATCGAAGAAGCGGTCAATGCGCTTCAAATCCACCTTATGATTCCAAGAGCGAACGCAGACTCAAAGGGCTTCACCCTGATTGAGTTGCTGGTAGTGATCGCGGTGATCGCGATTCTAAGTTCCATGGCCCTCCCGGCCCTGAGTTCGGGCAAAGGCAAGGCAAAGCAGGCCTCGTGCACCAGCAACATGCGACAAATCGGCATGGGCATGCTGATTTATGCGGACGAACACGACGGCTGGCTGCCAGGAACTTCACACTCCACTGGAACGAACGCCTCATGGATTTTCACCCTGGCTCCCTACGTGGGGAATGCGGACCGGATACGAATCTCGCCCGCAGACCCCAACGGCGAGCTCCGCATACGTTCCCGTGGGACGAGCTATGTGATGAACGAATGGACATCCGTCGACTCTCGCGATCCCTTTGGAAGTCTGCGCGAGACTTACCGGCGCCTCGATACCCTCAAGAAACCGTCCGAGACCATGACGGTGTTCATCATCTCGGACTCTGCGGGGGTCGGCACAACCCAGGACCACACTCACTCCCGCAACTGGCACAAAGGCTGGAATGCAGTGATCGCAGACATCCAGCCAGATCGACACAACACCGCACGCCCGGCCGCTGATAAATCAGAAGGGGTTTCCAACTACCTCTACGCAGACGGACATGTGTCGTCCATACGCGCATCAACTCTCAAAGAACTCATCGAGCGCGGAATAAATTTCTCGAGACCGCCCTGACCGACTTCAACGAACCGGGCGCAGCCGGAAAAAAAACCAAAACAACCAACCATCATGAAAGCAAAGCAGTATTCATTTGGAAAAAACCATCTCGCCGTCGGCCTCGTGGGCGTCACGGTGCTCACGCTCAGTTCCTTGAGCAACGCCGCGGAGATCATCAGCACAGGCCACGTCGATATCGGAGTGGCCTATGAAGATGGAGGCTGGGACCTCCACGTCCATAACGAAGACACCGACACAGAGTACGAGCCCGGGGAGGCGATTCTTCAGCTGGGCTCGTCGACGTTGACATCGATTCCCGCGGACTCGCGGTTTTCCTTTCTCGGCACATCCGGCTCCCCTATTTACCTCCTCTCAAGCCTGGGCAATCCCAACCAGATACTCCTCGGTGTGGCGGCGGAGGAGGTGGAGCCAGGGGTGTTTGTTAACGACTCTCTTAAACTCACCCTGACGGCGTTCTCCGGACCCGGAGCCTTTCATGCCTATCGAGTGGATGGACTGACGGGGAATCCACTCCGGGCTGTATCGGCAGCCAATGGAATGCCGGACGCGGTTCATCATGTCTTCGACGTTCTGGCGCAAGGGCACCAGGATTACAACTGGGCGTTCACTGAACAAGGTGACTACAAGCTGACGTTTCGAGCTTCAGGCGATCTGGCCGGAGGAGGATCCTCGATGAGCGACGAGGTGGTTTATCAGTTCCAGGTTGTGCCTGAGCCTTCGACACTTTCTCTGGCTGCACTGGGTGCACTGATCTGGCTTCGATCCACCCGGCGCCGCACGGATCGATAAACGCATCTCTAACCCCAACGGGGGATGGATCCGCATCGAACTTCTTTGGACGATGGCTGATCCATTCCCCTTTTTTCAGGCTTCAAGACTTCATGCTAACCCAGGGCTGGACCCACCTTTGCAAGTGCCTCGTTATTGCAACCATCTCGGCAGTCATGTTGGCCGACGCATCGGCAGACTCACGAGTTCGTCTCAAAGACGAGCATGCCGACTTTCGGGTGATCCACAGGCCCACGACCACGCCGGTGTTGGAGCTTGCTGTCTTCGACGCCGATAGGAGCGTGACGCACTCAGCTTCAAACGTGGTCTTATGGGCTGGACCCTCAACTCGGTTTGATTTGCCATCCGGCACGCCCTTCGGTGAGGAGGGGGATCCGATTTGGATTCTCCCGCAGAACCAGTTTTCCGACACGCTGTATCTGGGACTATCCACCGAGAACCTTCCCGGAGCCCTTTTCAGATCGGTCATCACACTGAGGCTCTTGAGGGTTGAGGGTCCCGGGAAATTTTTTGCCTGGCAAGCCGCCTCGTTCGGAAAATTTCTCATGAAATTTGACTCAAGGACCACCACGACGGCCCCCAACCGAATCGAGATGTCGCCGGGAAACCATCAGCACTACAACTGGGGTTTCACCGCACCCGGAGCCTACGCAGTCACCCTCCAAGCCGAGACGGTGATCACAGGGAGCCCGCAGATCGTCAGGACCAGACCCACGACATTCGTGTTCCACATCACACCGATGCCCGAAGCATCAAACTACAGGGAATGGACCTTTCACTATTTTACGCCGATGGAGGTCGGTGGGCCGGATGCAATCGATGCTGATCCGGACGGGGACGGGCAGAACAATCTGCGTGAGTTCGCAGCTGGCACTTCTCCCTGCGATGCTCAATCGGTGTTGCCGCCAGTCTTTGCAGGCAACGTGGGAGGAGAGCCGGCCCGGTGGACATGGACGCAGCGAACAGACGTTCAGGGTATTGAAGTGTCACCGGAGTGGGCAGAGGACATTACCGGTCCTTGGCAACC
>VHDG01000401.1 GCA_016871475.1 Verrucomicrobiota bacterium | reverse complement strand
TGAGCCTTGTTGAGCTCCTGCTTTGCCAGTTCGGCTTTGGCGCGCTCCTGTTCCGCTCGCAGCCGGGCTTGCTCGGCCTTCGCCTCGTCTGCTTTGGACTTGGCCGCCTTGTCTGCCTCTGCCCTGGCCTTTTCAGCACGGCGCGCTTCATCACGAGCCGCGGTCTCTTGTGCCCGACGGGCCTTCTCCTGCTCAGCTTTCGCGGCATCCGCCTGCCGTTTCATTTCTCGGTCGGTTTTCGCATCCGGCGCCTTGGGTTTCTGCTTGGCGCTGTCCTGCTCAAGATCAGCGAGGGTTTGGCGGAGAAGTTCGCGAGCTCTTCTGTCCTCTGCAGGCGAAGTCCTCGGTGTGGATGCCGGAGGCTGCTGACGATGTGAAAGCTCGGCGGCCTTTTGTGCCTTTGCTTCCCGCTCCGCCGCCAGCCGCGCCCGGTCTTCAGCAAGACGGTCGGCATTCGATTTCTTTCCGCCCTCAGCTTTCTCTGCCACGGGCCTGGGTGCGGGAGCCTGGGGAGCCTTGGCGATGGGTGCGGTCGCTGTTCCAGGCGGAGCCGGATCCACGGCGATGGCCGGGGTGGACGGGGCCGAGGCTCGGATTCCGGCGCGCTCGGCCTTGCGACGTTCCACCTCCTTTTCGATGCGCGCGATCCGCTCCATTCGTTCCTTCTCGGCGGCCTGCGCCGCCTGAGCTTCGCGTTCGCGCTTGTCCTTCAGGGCCGCCGACTTCGCACGTTGCTTTGCGAGTTCCTCCTGCCGGCGGGCCTCGTCCTGGGCGGAACGGGACCCTTGCAGCGGCGTGGGGCGGGGTTTTCGAAGCTCTTCCTGGGCGCGCACGGCCGCAGGGTCCGTATGCTGGACGGCTTGGGCAACGCACGGCGATTGGACAAGAAATTGCGCGGCTCCGATGAGGGCCAAAAACGAGATCCGGTGGAGTTTCAGCATGGGAAACATTTACTTGATCCACCTTCCGAGGCGCAATCCCAGAAAGCGAGTGCAACACAAACCCCATAATGAGCCTTTTCCAAGCAAGGCGAATGCAGATAACGTCGAGCCCACCCCATGGGTAAATACTGGCGCGTTCTAAACATAGGAATCCAAAACACCCTCTCCTACAGGGTGAACTTCCTCTTCCGGGCATTGTTCGGACTCATTCCGCTCGCAGCCATTATCTCAGTCTGGAAAACCATTTATGGTCAGGGCCAGGACAAGATCGGGGCTTATACACTCTCCATGATGGTTTCCTACTACCTCGTGGTGACCCTCACCGACATGCTGACCGCCGTTGCGGAGGATGACTGGCAGATCGCCGCGGACATCCGGGAAGGTCGGATCAGCCAGTTTCTTCTCAAACCCATCGACTATCAGACCTATCGGCTTACCCTGTTCACCTCCGGACGGCTGATCTATTCAGCTGTTGCTTTTCTCCCGGTGGCGGCCTTCGTTTGGTTGCAGCGGGAACATTTTGTGATGCCTTCGAACCTGGAGGGATATGCGGCTTTTGGCATCTCCATCGTCCTGACCGCTCTGCTCCAGTTCTTCATCAGTTATTCCATGGCCTTGCTCGCGTTTTGGCTCCAAGAAGTCAGCACCTTTATCTTCATTGCCTATGCCATGGAGTATCTAGCCGGTGGACACCTCTTCCCTCTCGACATCCTTCCGGCTCCACTGTTCCAGGCCCTGATGCTGACCCCGTTTCCCTATCAGCTCTATTTCCCCGTGAATGTCTATCTTGGGAAGGTTCAAGGAACCGAGCTCTGGCTAGGACTGTGCATACAAGCCGCATGGACGGTGGCTGCCTATTTCCTGGCGCGATGGGTTTGGAGCCGCGGCGTCAGACGTTACGAAGCCGTCGGCGGATGAAAGCTCATATGTCCACCCCTGCGCCCCAAAATGCTGAGATTCAGGATCCGCCAGTGATCCGTGGATGGCGCCGGTATCTCGGAATCTATGCGGCCCTCTGGCGGAACTCGGTCGTGCGCGAGATGGGGTTCAAAGCCAACTTCGTCCTCTGGATCATCGTGGAGCTGCTCTGGTTCGCCCTTCAGCTCTGCTTTTTTAACGTTCTCTACAGTCACACGGATAGAATCGGCGACTGGACGCGCTGGGAGGTGGTGGCGCTGGTGGGTGTCAGCCATCTGATCCAGCAATTGTTTCAGGCCTTCTTTCTCGTGAACTGTTCGGAGATATCGGACCAGGTTCAGAGTGGAAAACTGGACTTCCTGCTTCTTCTGCCGGTGAACACCCGATTTCTGCTGTCGCTCCGGAAAGTCGATCTGGGTGCATTTGTGAACGCAGCCACTGCAGCCTGTGTGATCGGGTTTGCACTGCTCAAGCTGGGTCATCAACCCGGTCTGTGGCAGATCATCGGATTCCTCATCCTAGTGCTGGCCGGGATTCTCATTCACTACTCGCTGATGTTTCTGCTCGCGACCATCAGCTTCTGGACCGTGCGGGCCCAGGGCATCGTGTACGGCTACTACAACCTCTTCAACATCGCCCGCTATCCCGATAGCGCCTATCAAGGGGCCTTTCGCCGAGTCTTTACCTTCGTGCTGCCACTCCTCCTGGTCAGCAATGTACCCGCCAAAGTGGTGACCGGCCGACTCCAGACTGGACTTGATGTGCTCTGGCTGGCAGTCGTGGGCCTCGGTTGCGCGGCGATTTCCGAGTGGGCCTGGCGGTTTTCCGTGCGCCGCTATACCAGCGCCTCCTCATGAGATCCTGGCTTAAAGTTCTGAATGAATTCTGGCGGAAACGCGGGCTGATCTTGTCCGAACGGTGGCTCTCTGCGCGTGCCCAGACCCAAATCATGGGCCTGGCCTGCCTGCTTCTCGTATCCAGTTCGAACAGTCTCTTCGCCGCCGTTCGCGTCCAGCCAATCCCGGCCCTCCGCACGTCAACCCCAGGGTTTGAACTCGTGCCGGAAACCGATTCAGGAATTCGATTCGTCAACTCCGTCCCCGACAGCCAGATCATGGCAAATCACAACGTGATGCTGGGCTCCGGTGTGGCAGCGGGGGATGTCGATGGCGACGGACTCACGGATCTCTTTTTTTGCTCATTGAACGGATCGAATGCGCTCTACCGAAATCTGGGCGCGTGGCGGTTTGAGCCCGTGCCCGAAGCAGGCGGCGCTGCCTATCCAGGAACGCTGAAGACCTCTGCACTGCTCTCGGATGCAGATGGTGATGGAGACCTTGACTTGTTCCTGGGGTCCCTGGGTCATGGGGTCCGACTCCTGCTCAACAACGGACAGGGCAGGTTCTCAGACGTGACGTCCAGCTCCGGATTGGCCTCAAAGGCTGGAACCATGAGCCTTGCGGCGGGCGATGTGGATCTCGATGGGGACCTGGACCTCTATGTCGTGAATTATGGGGCTCAAGCTGTCCTTCGCACGGGGTCAGGCTCAGCCACGGTTAAGAAAATCGATGGCAACTGGGTTGTTCAAGGGCCTCACGCCGATCGCTTGCGATATGTGGACGGCAGACTGGAAGAGGTAGGCGAGCCCGATGTTCTCTTCCTCTGCGTCGGGCCAGGAAAATACCGGGCTGTGCCGTGGGGTGGACCCGAGTTTGTGGATGCCGATGGCAAGCCACAGGTCATGCCCTGGGATTTCGGACTCGCGGCCCAGATCCGCGACATCAATCAGGACGGCAACCCCGACATTTATGTTTGCAATGACTTTCAGACCCCAGACCGCATCTGGTTGGGGGACGGAAAAGGCCGGTTCCGAGCGTTGCCCTGGCTTGCCATGCGCTGCCAGAGCTTTGCCTCGATGGGTGTGGATTTTGCGGATGTCGATCGCGACGGGCATCTGGACTTTTATGTGGTTGAGATGTTGCCCTCCGAGCATTCACGACGACTTCGGCAGACGGCATCACGCCCGCCTTTCGCCCTGACTCCGGGCTTTTTTGAAAATCGGCCTGAGGTGACTCGCAGCACCTTCTTCCGCGCCCGCGGCGACGGAACCTTCGCCGAGATGGCCCAGTTCTCTGGGTTGGACGCCACCGACTGGTCCTGGCAACCCGTGTTTCTGGACGTCGATCTGGATGGGTGGGAGGACATCCTGGTCGTGAATGGTTATCCACGTGATACGCAGGATCGCGATGCCCTCGCGGCCATACAGGCTGCGGGTAGAGGGACACCGGGACAAAGCCGTTCGAACTTTCTGCGGTACCCGGTCATGAAGAATCGCAACCTTGCCTTCAGAAACCTGGGTGACCTGAAATTCAAGGAACAAGGCCGCGAATGGGGATTTGATTCGGATCGGATCAGTCAAGGTGCGCTCCTGGCGGATCTGGATCAGGACGGCGACGCCGATGTGGTGATCAGCTGTTTGAATCCAGGCCCTGTGTTGTTAAGAAACCAAACGGCATCCCCCCGGATTTCGGTGCGCCTCAAGCAGCCAGGGCCCAATCCCAGGGGGATCGGTGCTCGAATCCGCGTGATTGGAAAAAAGCTGATCCAGGAACAAGAGGTCATCTCTGGTGGCCGTTACCTTTCCTCAGCCGGAACGATTCAGTTGAGTTGGGGGTAAAGGACCGATTGTGGGTCGATCTTCATGGGTTTATGCGGTAAGGGATCCAACTGCATTGCAGTTT
>VHDG01000400.1 GCA_016871475.1 Verrucomicrobiota bacterium | reverse complement strand
TCGGAATCCCCTACTTGAGCCCGGACACTTCGAAACCGGGCGGAGGCTGTCCGCATTGTGCCATCAGCCCGGAATCGAGCGATCCGGGGAGCACACAAAAATAATTCCAATTTCGACGTGATGAACTTCAACCCACTCGGTCTATCTCTTCCGTAAGGGGGTTGGGTTGATTGGGATGCGCTTAAAAAGCGCATAAAACCCGGGTGGCGTGACCTGCTTTAAAAGTTCCCTCCTCTTCATCCTCTGTCCCGCCGCCCGGGACTTTTTTTGTCCGGCGAACCTTGCCCCCGGCAGGTGCATTGACTAGTTTGCCGGCGCTATGGATCAGAATCCGCCTTCGAACACCGGGCATTCGCCTTCAGACTCGTCGAATCCACAGGCCTCCGAGGGCTTTCAGCCGCAGGCTGTGCCTCCGCCGCTGAGGCCGCTCTCGTCTCCTCCTCCCCCAGGCAGTGGGTGGACTCCTCCGCACTATCCTCCTCCTCCTCCCCCGCGGCGCTCCAGCGCTGCCTGGTGGGTGCTCATCGTTCTCCTGGGGCTGGGGGTGGCCGTGGTGCTGGTCATTGTGTCCATCGGCGAAGCCTTTAAAGGTTTCATCCCCCATGCGCCCTCTTTCTCCAAACACAGCGGGCCCAGATTCATCGAGACAACTCTGGAGGATGGAGATTCGGACGAACGGATCCTGGTGATCAACCTCGATGGAATCATCACCAGCTATCCCATCGACCATTCGGGTGCCAGCATGGTGGATCTGTTGAAGTATCAGCTGGAAAAGGCCGCAAAGGATTCATCGGTCAAGGCCATCGTGCTCAAAGTGGACTCACCCGGAGGCGAGGTTCTGGCATCGGACGACATGTACGCCTTGCTTGAAACTTTCCAGGAGGAACATAAGAAGCCCGTCATCGCCTGCATGGGAAGCCTGGCAGCCTCCGGAGGTTACTATGTCTCAGCACCCTGTCAGTGGATCGTTGCGAACCCGCTCACGATCACGGGGAGCATCGGCGTGATCATGAGTGGCTACAACTATCGTGGCCTCATGGACAAGGTCGGAGTGAGGCCCGAGGTATTCAAGAGCGGCAAGCACAAGGACATGCTCAGTGGAGCAAAGCGCGAGGATGAAATCACCCAGGAGGAACGCGACATGGTCCAAAAGATGGTCAACGACACTTTCGGCCGGTTTAAAGAGGTCGTCGGCGAAGGCCGCAAGCGAGCGAATCGACTGAACGCGGAAGCGGGGATCGAGAGCGAGCGTGGACGAACACTCCACGGACGCTGGGAGGATTATGCAGACGGACGTATCCTGTCTGGACGGGAAGCCCATGAACTCGGGTTTGTGGACGAGCTTGGGAACTTCAAGACAGCCGTCAAACGAGCCGCAACGATTGCCATCATCAAGAATCCGGAAGTGTTCGAGCTCACTCCTGAATTCGATATCTCGAACATCTTCAGACTTTTTGGGGAAGCCAGCGTCGCGAAGGTAAAGCTGGATGTGGGTCTGCCTGAGACCGTCCTCCAGCCCGGCCGGCTCTATTACCTCTGGAGTTTTGCCTCCCCGCATCGATAAGCCTCCCACCGCCATGGATTCATCCACCCCCGACTCTGGTTCCTCGGGCCACCGGACGCCGGAGATCGACCCTCGGGTACGACGACGCACGCTGCTGATCTTTCTCGGCTTCTTCGGTGGCGGGATCCTGCTTTCCATTATCTGGATGAGTTTTGAGGTCCGCCGGGTGAAAAACATCGAACGCCCACGGACCTCCCCAGCTCAGCCCTCAGCTCCTCCCGCCGCCTCTCCGGGGAACTCGCAAGTCCCCTTCAACACCAACGGAATGGTGTTCATCCAAGGGGGGATGTTCCTGCGTGGATCCGACAAAGGTGCGCCCGATGAACAACCGGTCAGGGAGATCCGCGTGAACTCATTCTGGATGGATGCCACCGAGGTCACAAACGACCAGTTCACGGAGTTTGTGAAAGCGACAGGCTACATCACGGTAGCGGAGCGAAAACCCGATGCCGCGCAGTTCCCAGGGGTTCCGCCTGAAAAGCTGGTTCCCGGCTCGGCGGTGTTCAGATCGCCGGAGGGAGATCCGGATCTCTCTGAGTTTCTGACCTGGTGGGAGTATCGCCCGGGTGCGAACTGGCGCCATCCGGAGGGTCCATCGTCGAACCTCTCAGGACGCGGCAACCATCCCGTCGTGCATGTCTGCTGGCTGGATGCGATTCGCTACGCGGAGTGGGCGGGCAAAAGTCTGCCGACTGAGGCGGAGTGGGAATACGCCGCGCGTGGAGGTCTGAAGTCCAGCGACTATTGTTGGGAAGGAAACCTGACACCGGGCGGGCGTTGGATGGCAAATATCTGGCAGGGCAGCTTTCCAAAGGTTAACGACATCCAGGACGGGTTCCAGACATCTGCACCGGTGAAGTCGTTTCCGCCAAACGGCTATGGATTGTACGACATGGCCGGCAATGTGTGGGAATGGTGCGCGGATCTCTACCTGCCGACCTACTATGCATCCTGCCCTTCAGACAACCCACCGGGTCCGGACACCAGCTTCGATCCTAATGAACCTGGAGTGGCCAAGCGGGTGCAAAGGGGCGGTTCCTATCTCTGCAGCGATGTTTACTGCACAGGCTATCGTCCGAGCGCCCGGATGAAATCGACGCCGGACACCGGCCTCTCCCACTCGGGCTTCAGGTGCGTCAAGCGTTGAACTCTCCAGCCGAGCCGGCTTAAGGACTGAACGGGAGCTTGGCTCCGTGTCGGCAAGGGTAACAGTCACTCTCGGCGCAACGAATCGTTATACCCTTCTTGCCTGCCCCTCCCGGACGACAAAACTTTTGCCTCCATTCGCAATGCTTCAGGTCTTTCCGGAAGACTTGCCCATAAGATCTGAAGTCGTTAGCTTCCGCGCCGCACAGACCTAGTCTCAATTGAAATGATTATGAATCGCGTCTTCGCCCAGCGCTCCGGTCTCAACCGCCACCGAATCACGCACATCGTTGGTCTCCTATTGGCCTCCGCTGCCGCCACCCAGGCTGCAAACCCCGCCGGATACGGTCTGGAGGCCGCCAAAGCCCAACTCAAGAGCCTCAAGACTCCGGAGGGGCTTGCAGCAACCCTCTTCGCCGCCGAACCCATGGTCGTCAACCCGGCGAACATGGATGTAGATGCCCGTGGCCGCGTCTGGGCCACCGAGGGTGCGAATTATCGGCTCTGGCAGAAATGGGGCAAACTGCGCGAAGGCGGCGACCGTATCGTCATCCTCGAGGATACAGACAAGAACGGCATGGCCGACAAAAGCACGACCTTCTATCAAGGCAACGAGATCAACACGGCCCTGGGCATCTGTGTCCTCGGTGAGAAGGTCATCGTCTCGTGCTCGCCCAACGTGTTCATTTTTACGGACGCCAATCGGGATGACCGGGCTGATGGGCCACCCGTGAAGCTCTTCACCGGAATCAAAGCCGTAGACCATGACCACGGGGTCCACGCATTTATCTTTGGCCCGGATGGCAAGCTCTACTTCAACATGGGCAATGACTCGAAGGAGATCCACCGGCCGGAAGGCGGGCTGGTCAAGGACCTCGCAGGCAACGATGTCATCACATCAGGCAAGCCCTACCGCCAGGGCCTCGCGTTCCGTTGCAACCTGGATGGATCAGACTTTGAAACCATCGGATGGAACTTTCGGAACAACTACGAACTCTGTGTGGATTCCTTCGGGACGGTTTGGCAGTCGGACAACGATGATGACGGAAACCGTGGTGCTCGGATCAACTATGTCATGCAGTTTGGCAATTACGGCTACACCGACGAAATCTCAGGTGAAGGCTGGCAGGTCGCCTGGAAAAAAGCCCAGGCAAAGG
The DNA here is from genome assembly GCA_016871475.1 of Verrucomicrobiota bacterium. Classification (GTDB taxonomy): domain Bacteria; phylum Verrucomicrobiota; class Verrucomicrobiia; order Limisphaerales; family UBA11320; genus UBA11320. Next base: position 746 of record VHDG01000400.1, on the reverse strand, counting down.
GAGTTTCTGATGATCTGCGCCCGAGCTATCACTGGCATCTCTCGGATCCCGGTGTGGTGCCGAACCTCCTCATGACTGGAAATGGGTCCCCCACAGGCATCTTGATTTACGAAGGCAGCCTGCTTCCATCCATCTTCCACAACCAAATACTCCACTGTGACCCAGGCCCCCGGGTCGTCCGGGCCTATCCCGTGCAGGGCTCCGGGGCTGGCTATCAGGCGACCTCGGTGGACCTGCTGACCTCGGACGACACCTGGTTCCGTCCCTCGGATGTCTGTGTGGGACCTGACGGTTCGGTGTATGTGGCGGACTGGAACGACGCCGGAGTGGGAGGCCACTTCATGGCTGACCAGAAGCTTGAAACTCTGACGGGAAGGATCTACCGGGTCGCGCCCAAGGGACATGCCATCAAGAACCCGGAGATGAACACCCGAACCACAGCAGGAGCGATTGCCGCGTTGCAATCGCCCAACCACGAAGTCCGTTATCACGGGTGGACCGCGCTGAAGCAGACAGGTCGCAAGGCAGAAACCGCCCTTCAGAAGCTCTGGACCGGGAACGATGCGAGAATGCGCGCACGGGCGTTGCATCTGCTCGCAAGGATTGAAGGAAAGTCCGACGCTTACATTTCCAAGGCCATCACCGACAAGGATCCCGACATCCGCATCACGGGTCTTCGCATCGCAGTGGACCTCAAGAAAGCGGTGGAACCCCTGGTTTCAAAGCTGGTCAACGACCCCTCACCT
>VHDG01000399.1 GCA_016871475.1 Verrucomicrobiota bacterium | reverse complement strand
AGGCACCATTGTTTCCGCCGACAATTCCACACTCCGCGTCAGCCACGACGCTGCATCGCTAAACCGGAGTGGATCGTTTAATGCCCATCCCAGCCCAATCGTCACAAGATCTCCGAGTCGTGCCTTCGGAAAAACCGTGACCGCCAGTCGGTCGTCGTCCAGGCGTCCTTCGGGAAAAAGCTCAAAGGGTCCTCCGTAGAGCCGGCCGTTTCCGATCAGCACCAGTTCACCGACCAGGCATTTCTCAGGGGTTCGCACGTGGATTCGCGGCAGCCCGTGTCTGAGTGCTTGGAAGCCTGCAACCGCATAGGCCATCGCTCCCCAGCGCTTCTTGAGGTTCCAGTTTACTTTTTGAACCGCGATGGAGTCCAACCCGGCCCCCGCCAACTCGACAAAGCGACGGGTTATCCAGGATCCCGCATCGGATGTCAGGTGAACTCTGGGAACAAAGCAGTCTGCACAGTGACCGTGTTTCAGGAGTTCGATCGCTGCCTGTAAATCCATCGGGATGCCCAACTCGCGAGCAAAAACGTTCATTGTTCCCAACGGTAGAACGCCCAGGACCGGGTTCGTGTGATGCGGGTCTTCTTGGTTGAGGAGTCCGTTCACGACTTCGTGAACGGTGCCATCGCCTCCTGCGGCGACGACAAACCCGAAGCCGTCTGCTGCCGCTTCACGAGCGAGAGTGACGGCATCACCGGCAGACCGTGTGGGGCGTGTTTCGAAGTGAGGTGGCAGGGAATTCAGTGCCGTGCGGAGCTTCGCTGCTTTGTCGCCTCGTGCCGTCGGATTGAAGATCACGCAGGCGCGTGTTCGAAATTCCGGGCTCCGCGGGTCAGGATTCACCTGGGAGAGGAGGCACTGCGGGCCAGAGCTGCCTGGCTTGCCGCCAGCACCTGATCATGGAGGGAACCACCATGGGCATCCATGGTGACGACGGCAGGAAAGGCTTCGACTTCCAATTCCCAGATGGCTTCAGGGGCGCCGAATTTCTCCATCATGTAAACGTTCCGGACCCGCTTGACGCATTCCGCGAGCACCTGGGCTGCCCCTCCAATGGCATGCAAATAGACGCATCCGTGTTCCCGGCAGGCATCGAGGGTTCGCTGTCCCATCCCACCCTTGCCAATGACGGCGCGCACTCCGAAGTCGCGGATGATCTGCCACTGATAGGGTTCTTCACGAATGGACGTGGTCGGGCCGGCAGCCGTGACCTTCCACTGACCGGCCTCGTCTTTCATCACAACCGGACCACAGTGATAGAGGATGCCATTACGAAGGTTCACTTCTGGGGGTAGGCTCCCGCCTTCATGCAGATATTTGTGAACGGCATCCCGTCCGGTGAACATCACGCCTGAGACCTCCACTGCGTCGCCGACTCGCAACGCTCGGATCTTTTCTTGGGTGAAAGGGGCTTGAAGGGGAGTCATGGGGAGGATGGGAGTTAGTAGAGCCAGGATTGGACGGTGCCTGTGGCGGGATTTAGCGCGATGCCTTGTCGTCGGTAAGCCCAGCACATGTAGCTGATGCTGACAAAGAACGAGGCGGGCACTCGGTTGGCTGCACAGATCTTCACTCCAAGCAGTGTGGTTTTTCCACCGAAGCCCATGGGGCCGATGCCCAGCTCGTTTGCCGTGGAGAGGATGTCCTGCTCCAACCGGTCCAGCTCGGGGTTTGGATTGCGATCTTCGAGGCGGCGCAAGAATTGCGTTTTCGACAGTTCGTAACCTGTGGCGCGGTCGCCTCCAATGCAGATTCCGAGGATTCCCGGACCACAGCCTTTTCCTTGAGCCTGCATGACGGCGTCGAGGATGGCTGTGCGGCAACCCGCCAGGTCGCGGTTGGCGTGGAGTTTCTCGTCGGGCAGCGAGTATTGAGCGCCCACGTTTTCGCATCCGCCTCCTTTGAGAACCAGGCGGACTTCGATGGTGGAATTGCGGTGCTGATGGAAGTGCAAGGCGGGAGAGCCTGGGCCGACATTGGTTCCATCGTTTTTACCGGTGAGCGAGTCCACGGAATTCTGGCGAAGGTAACCCTTCTTGGTCGCGAGCTTCACGGCTTCACGGGCGGTTTCAGCAAAATGGATTTGGTCGAAGCCGATGGGGGCATCGACGTAGAACAGAATGCTGCCTGTGTCCTGGCAGATCGGTTGCGACTTTTGTTTCGCGAGAGCGATGTTCCGTTCGATGATCTTGAGAGCTGATTCGGCGATGGTCCCTTTTTTCTCATTTTCGAGGGACTGGAGGATGGCCTGTTGGACGTCATCCGGGATTTCAGCCGAGGTGCGTCGAATCAGTTCGAGGAGCGAATCCAGCAAGGCAGTCATAGGCAAACAAAGCAGTTAACGGTTCCAATCAATCGATTGCGGACGAGAGTTGAGCCGGCAGCAACGTGCTGTCGAAGCCAGTGCGTCGGCGGGTTTCAGGATTGATGGCGCGATGCAGGCTCGAGGGACCCTGCCATCGGCATGGTTTTTTGCCCAACCGAAATTTTCTCCCGAACCACGGGTAACGATCGGCGAAGCGACATCTATCCCGGGGAATCGAGGTGCCAAGGGGGATTGGATTTCTCACGCGTGGGTTTGGGTTTTCCATGGGAGCGGGCGGAGAATTTTTCCACGCAGGAAGCTGTGGGCTAGTTTTCGAATGAGCCGTGTGAGTAGGACGCTTCGCTGGTTTTTCTGGCGGCGAGCAGCATGGCGGTGGAGAGGCTTGGCAGGAAGCGGGTGAGCGGACTGAGAAAGTCAGATCCACCTGGCAGCCAGAACTCGACGCCGCGGGCTTGGGAGACGCTGAAGCCGTTGTTTTCGAGGGCCCGGCGCAGCATGCGGGTGGTCCAGTCACGAACGTGGCCGCTGCGGTATTTGGATCCGAAGGCTGGGGGTTCGTTGAGCAGAAGGCGGACGAGCGAATGGGGAGATCGGATGTTGGGGGTTGTGACGATGAATGTGCCGCCGGGTTTGAGGGCGCGATTTATTTCTGAGAGGAGCCAATCCGTATCGACGACATGTTCGATGGTTTGGCCGCAGAAGACGAGGTCGATGGAGGCAGAGGGGACATCGATGGGATCGGAGGACAGGTCTTTGATTTGGTGGGAGGCGAAGCCTGCCTTGAGGGCGAGAGGAGCGAACTGAGGAGAGACATCGACGCCGATGATGGAGGTGGTAGCAGTGAAAGGAGAGAGGATGTAACCATCGGCGCATCCGACGTCCAGGATCCGGGGTATGGAGGGGGGAGTGGGATTTTTTGGGGGGTGGGGGAAGCTGGAGTTGAGGAAGTGATGGATGAGATTGCGGACGGTACGAACCTGATAATTATCGCGTCCATGCCAGGAGGCATTGGCTTGGTCGTGGGATCGATGCAACTCGGCAAGATTCATTCCCGCCAAACCAAGCCTCCCCAGCCCCAGAATGCCAGAAGGAAATGGGTGTGAGTATTGCTTGTACTTGGGTCTGCCGGCCTAGGCGAACCGTGGTGATTAACTTGAGCCCCTTAAACGCTCCATGACTGCTAGGGCCCAACGCCCGGACGTATAGCGGCTCAACCACTTCTCGATCAGCCCGCTTGCGGACATCTACCAAATTAGTCTGAAGAATCTTTCGTGGGCGCTAGCGGGTAGTTGCAATCGGAAGCCTCCCTCGTAGATCAGAGGCATTTCAGTGAGATCGACCCAGGATTCCGATTGCAATGAACGGTTCCCCTGAACTCTGATTTTCTCATCGATCGGCCATCTAAGCTCGATCTGAGACCCTCGTTTGGTGGCTTTCAGTTGAGTTAATGATTCCGTGCTTGGTTCCTTGACTATGTTGAACCTTGCTTCAACCGGGGTGCCCATAGAACTTACGACTGACCTTCGTATGGGCCAGTTCTCCATGGCAAGCTGGGTATCTTCTTTGAGGATGTGGCTACGAGTTAAGACTAACGCCAGCGGCACATGCTGCCCGGGGGGCAAACTTATTCCTGCTGGCAATGCCCAGATCACGCCCACCAATCCTCTCGTGAGGAGAGTTTGATTTTGTACTGATACCCCTCCTAGTCCTGGAGAGGCAATAAAGGAGGCGGATGTGAACTCCGCCGGATCAAACTTCACTGTTAGCGACAGCGCAGACTCGCCCCCAAGTGTGTGCATCTCAATAGGCACAACTACTCTGTCGTGGAATTCCTGCGAGCCTTGCCCGATGCGGATTGAGCAATGGTTGATGTTGTTAGGTTCGCTGTCTGGGAGATCTGCGAGTTGTGCTTGCTGCGCCTGTGATGGTCCGCCCACCGGCGTCAGAGGATCTAGCGCTGCGACGTAACGGCTTGTTTGTACCCAGTCAGCCAGCGTCAGCGAGCCATCGCCTTTCGTTTCTCTTGGTGCGCAATCAGCCCTGCGAAACTGGTCTCCGCTCACGACATTCGTAAGCCCCGCAACAATTAGTCCGACGCGGATCCAATCGCCGACTGTCACTCTTGGGGTGTTTCCATCATCCAGGACATCGCCTTCCAGCCCTGTGAACAGGATTGTCGTTGTGCCATCGTTGAATATCGCAGGTACTCGTCCACTTCGGATATCAACGATTTCTCGTGGTAGCGGATTCTCTGTGAATGCAAATATCGTGGTCGCGGTCCGCAGGACTGAAG
>VHDG01000398.1 GCA_016871475.1 Verrucomicrobiota bacterium | reverse complement strand
GAAGTGACACGAGGTGGGGGAATCTGAACGAAGGGCGATGGCAACATCCACCGCCTTGCTTTCCACGAGCTGGATGGCCGTGGAGGAATTGCAGGACTCAAAGCTGAGGAGCATCTGGGGAAATTGCTTTTTGAAAGCGGCGCAGATGTCGGGAAGCAGATACTGGAGGATTGCAGGACTGGCTGCGAGCCGCAGGCGCCCCTGCCCCCACTTGTTGATCTTCTGGATCGACTCCCTCGCCTGGCTCATCTCAAGCATGATGCGTTCGGCATGGTGCAGGAGCTGTTCTCCGGCAGGAGTCAAATGCACCTTCTTGCCCAACCTGTCAAAAAGCCTGCATCCGATGTCACTTTCTAGCGAGCGAATGCAATGACTCACGCCTGACTGAGAGATGCCAGCCTCCCGGCCTGCCAATGTAAAACTCCCGGTTTTGGCGAGCATTACGAAGGTTCGAAGCTTCCGACTATCCAACAAACGCCACAACTCATGAGAAGGAATCATTGATTTCCACTAGAAACATTCGTGCCAACCTCAAAACGCTCCTGGCACGCTTCGTGTTGAGGGTCGTGTCATGATGAACAAAGCAACCGGACTTCAACCCGACCAGGAATCTTCGATCCATCAGCCAACAACCCGACGCAGTTTTCTTCAGCAAACCGGGAGAACAACCGCCATCGCCACTTTGCTGGCAGGCCTGCCGAGAGGCTGGGTGGGGACCGCTTATGCATCCGATGCTCCTGAGACCACCTCTCTGCGGTGCGGAATCATCGCCCTCACGGACTGCTCACCGTTCGTCATCGGAGCAGAGAAGGGATTCTTCAAGAAACACGGACTCGATGTGACCATCGCCAAAGGCGCGAACTGGGCCGCCATCCGCGACAGCCTGTCCACTGGTGATAATCAAATGACCCATATGCTGATTGGGATGCCCATCGCCTCGACCATGGGCCTTCAAGGCTCGCCCAAGAAGCCCATGGTCATTCCCTGGATCATCAATCGAAACGGACAGGCGATCACTCTGAAATCCGAATGGAAGGGAAAGATTGGAGGGGATCCCAAGGCCTTGCTGCCCTTTGTGGACAAAGCCAAAAAGCTGGGAGAGCCCCTGACTTTTGCGATGACATTCCCGCCAGGCACTCATGCCATGTGGATCCGCTATTACCTGGCCACAGGGGGTATCAATCCGGACAAGGACATTTCACTGATCACCATTCCTCCGCCGCAGATGGTGGCGAACATGAAGATCGGGAAGATGGACGGCTTTTGCGTGGGCGAACCCTGGAACGCGCGGGCGATCGCGGATGGCATTGGATTCACCTCCGTCACGACGCAGGACATCTGGAAGGATCACCCAGAAAAAGTCTGCGCGTTCACTCAGGAGTTTGCTGAGAAGAATCCGAAGACAGTCAAAGCGGTTCTCAAGGGATTGCACGAGGCGAGCCTGTGGCTCGACGACTTCGGCAACCGTCCCGAGCAATGTGCCATTGTGAGCAAGGCCGCATATATCAACTGCGACAAGGACATCATCCTCGGGCGTTTGCTGGGCAAACTGGACTATGGCGACGGCCGGGTGATCCAGGATGAGTTCCCGATGCACTTCAGCAAACGCAACTGCAACTATCCACAACCCAAGTATGCCAAGTGGTGGTTGACGCAACTGCGTCGCTGGGGAATGACGAAAGGAGCGCCGGACTACGAGGGCGTTACCAGGCAGGTCATGCGTGGTGATTTGTATGAAGAGGCGATGAAGGAGATCGGTTACACCCAGGGCATGAAGGATGATTCAGGCTGGGAGATGTTTGACGGGCGCAAGTTTGATCCATCCGGCGATCCGGAGGCTTACGCCAAGGGTTTTGAGGTCAACTCAATGAAAGGTTGATTCATGTCCAACACCCTCGAGAAACTCAAAACAGCACTCCTGCCCCTGGTAGGTTTTGCGGCAGCCCTGACACTGTGGCAGGCGCTGAGCATGACCGTCTCGCCAGACCTTCCAACCCCCATGAAAACGTGGGAGGAGAGCCGGGAATACGTTTTCAAACCCTTCGCCAAACGCGGGGAAATGGACCAGGGCATCCTCCGGTTCACGTGGTATTCGCTCATCCTGGTGGCCAAGGGATATGCCATCGCCCTCATCATCGGCACACCCATCGGTTTTCTGCTGGGATTGTCAAAGGGGTTTCATTCCATCTTCGATCCGATCATTCAGATCCTTCGGCCCGTGTCTCCGCTCGCCTGGCTGCCTTTGGGCCTGGTGCTTTTCTTGAGTGCGGGCAAGCAAGCCTCCGAGCTGGGAGCATTGTTCACGATCGCCATATGCTCCATGTGGCCGACGGTTCTCAACACCGCAGTGGGCGTCCGCTCCATTCCTCAGGACTACATCAACGTGGCGAGGGCTCTCAAACTCTCGAAGGCCCAGACGCTGATGAAGGTTCTGCTCCCTGCCACCCTGCCCTACATGTTCACAGGCTACCGCTTGAGCCTGGGCATTGCGTGGCTGGTGATCGTGGCCGCCGAGATGCTGACGGGCAAGCCGGGCGTGGGAGGTTTCCTCTGGCAGGAATACAACGCGCTCAACTACGCCCGCATCATCCTCTGCATCCTGACCATCGGATTCGTTGGGTTCATACTCGACAGGCTGATGGGCCTTGTCGAAAAGCGCTTCAAGACTGCCTAGCCATGCCATTCCTTGAACTCAAAGAGGTGACCAAGGGATTCGGCGCCAATGGCTCCCGCACCGAAGTCCTCCGGAACATCAATCTTCAGATCGAAGAGGGCGAGTTCGTTGCCATCGTCGGCTACTCAGGCGCGGGCAAGACGACCCTGATCAACATGATCTCCGGACTCGCGAGTCCCGACTCGGGACAAGTCAGCCTCGGTGGAAAACCCATCACAGGCCCTGCCAAGGATCGGGGCATCGTGTTCCAGAATTACTCCCTGCTTCCGTGGCTGACGGTGTCCGAGAACATCCTGCTCGCTGTGGATCAGGTTTTCCCGGACTGGCCGCCGGAAAAGAAAAGCCACCATGTGGCTTCACACGTGGCAAAAGTGAACCTTTCGCACGCAAGGGATAAACGTCCAGCAGAACTATCGGGAGGGATGCGTCAGCGGGTGAGTGTGGCACGCGCTCTGGCCATGGATCCCCAGGTGCTTCTGCTGGACGAACCCCTCTCGGCCCTCGATGCACTGACGAGAGCGACGCTGCAGGACGAAATCTCCCGCATCTGGCAGGACAATCGTAAAACCGTGGTCCTCATCACCAACGATCCGGATGAAGGGATCTACCTCGCAGACAGGATCATTCCACTGAGCGCGGGTCCCGGAGCCACTCTCGGCCCCTCCATCCCCGTTGATCTTCACCGGCCGCGGGATCGGAAAACACTCAATCAGCTCACACGATTCAAGGAGATCCGCAGCCAGGTCATCGACTACCTGCTCGCCTCGGCTCCAAAACGGACTGAAGTCCAAAAAACCCTCATTCTTCCGGATATCGAACCCGAGGATCTCTCAATCCCGAAACCCCTGATGGGCGGACGGAAACAACCCATACGTCGGGGGGACATTCGCCGTGAGAGCGTGGAAATCTAATGTATGTCTGAGTATTTGATCATCGATAATCTGACGAAGATCTACCCAACCCCGAAGGGACCCTCGATCATCGTCAAAGACTTCAACCTCCGCATCAAGAAGGGGGAGTTTGTAACACTTATCGGACACTCTGGATGCGGAAAGTCCACGGTCCTGTCCATGGTCGCCGGACTGAATCCGGCGACGGATGGAGGCATCATCTTGGCCGGGCGCGAGCTGGCTGGAGCCGGCCCGGATCGAGGGATTGTCTTCCAATCGCCCTGCCTGCTCCCCTGGTTCACCGCACTGGAGAACGTCAGGCTCGGAGTGGATCAGGCTTTCTACACCGCTTCCCGGACTGAACGTCATCAGATCGCGGAGTATTACCTCACCGTCGTGGGTCTCGGTGACGCCGCGAACAAGAAGCCCGCAGAGCTCTCACAAGGAATGCGCCAGCGGGTCGGCATCGCAAGAGCCTTCGCGTTGTCGCCCAAGATGCTGCTCCTCGATGAGCCCTTCGGCATGCTCGATTCCCTCACTCGCTTCGAGTTGCAGCAGGTCCTGATTGATCTTTGGCGTCGGGACCGAAAGACCGCCTTGATGGTCACACACGACGTCGACGAGGCCCTGTTTCTGAGCGATCGAGTGATCTGCATGACCAACGGACCCGAAGCAGAGGTGGGCGAGATACTGGAGGTCACCTTCCCCCGGCCACGCATCCGGAAGGAAGTCCTGAACCACCCCGACTACTATCGACTTCGTGAGACGCTGATCTCCTTTCTGAACGAACGTTCCGATCTGCGACCAAGCCGGGACAAAGTCGGGGTGGAGCAGAACAACATCCCGCATCGCAACGAACCCGGGGACCACGCAAACAGACCCCCATCAACACCGGCCATGGCCTTGACCAGTTGATCTTCCCAACACGTTACCAACCCATCCGAACCCTTCTGAAATGAAACTAGAACAAAACACGCTACACCTGACCGCGCTGGTACTGGCCTTTGCACCCACCGCGATGGCGCAATACGCCCCGCCCCCTCCACCCCGGCCCTTCC
>VHDG01000397.1 GCA_016871475.1 Verrucomicrobiota bacterium | reverse complement strand
CCATTCCTTCACCGTGCTGCTCACTGCGAAGCAACTGTCGTCCAGTGCGCATTTGGGATTGGGAGATTCGAAGTGTGCGGTGCCCGGGATCCGTCCCTCCCTGACAGCCAGGACGGCTTTGAGAAGTCCGGTGATCCCGGCCGCTGCTTCCAAATGGCCGGTGTTCCCCTTGATGGAGCCCAGCCAACACTTTTGCCGGCGCCTGTTTCCGTCTCCGAAAACCTCTTTGAGCGCCTGAACTTCGATGGGATCTCCAAGAGGAGTCCCTGTGCCATGCGCTTCGACATAACCCACCTGATCCGGAGTCAGCCCTGCCAACTCCATCGCGCGGCGGATCACGTCTGCCTGGCCCTTGGCGCTGGGCGCGCTGAAGCTCGCCTTGTCACCGCCGTCATTGTTGAGTGCAGCTCCCCGGATGACAGCGTGGATCTGGTCACCCGACGCCAGTGCATCGGACAAACGTTTAAGGACAACCACACCTACACCCGCTCCGAAAACCGTGCCGGAAGCCCTGGCATCGAAGGGCCGGCAGCGACCATCGGCTGAAACGATGGCTCCTTCTTGATGGAGACATCCGCGTTCCTGTGGAAAAGACACGCTGGCGCCACCTGCGAGAGCGACGTCACACTGGCCTGACTGGAGAGCGGCACAAGCCTGCACGACGGCGGTTAGCGAGGTGGAGCATGCGGTCTGGATCGACACGGCAGGACCCCGCAGGTGGAGCTTGTACGCAACCCGGGTTGCCAGGTAGTCCTTGTCGTTGCCCACCAGGGTCGGGTATTGGTCCGCCTGAAACGCCAGGGTGAAGGAAGCCATCCTGGCTCGGGAGGCGGCAACCTGATTGAGAAAATAAGTATTGAGGCTGCAGCCGGCGTATACCCCTGCCAGACCCTGAACGCGATGCGGATCGCAACCGGCGTCCTCCAAAGCCGCCCATGCACATTCGAGAAACAGCCTGTGTTGGGGATCCGTAAGGCGGGCCTCCTGTGAGGTCATGGAAAAGAACTCTGCATCGAATGCACCAGGGTTCTCGAGCACTCCACGACGACGGGTGAAGGCGGGATCCTGAAGCACTTCAGGGGATGTGCCGTTTGCAGAGAGCTGTGCGTCATCAAAAACAGTCGTCAGTTCCTTCCCGGCACAAAGGTTCTCCCAGAGTTCGTCCACATTGGAGCACCCCGGGAAACGGCCTGCCATTCCGACCACCGCGATGGATGTGTTCCTCAAGGTTGAGGGGTCCGGGAGCGGCATCCCAGCTGGGTGTGCCTGGGGTTCGGTGACTCGGGTTGGCGACGGGGTACCGAGCCATGCCGCCTGCTGTGAAATCGTGGAATATCGGAACAGGTCTGCGACAGAGATTCTGACGGCCAGCTCACGTTCAAGCCTCTCCTGAAGACTCACCAGGAGAAGACTGTTGCCACCTGCATCGAAGAACCTGACGTCGTGGGGAATGGCGGGCAGGTGGAGCAAGGCCCGCCAGATCGCCTCCACGCGGTCCGACATACTCGGCTGAGTCGTTGGGTCGGCGGTTCCAGGAGGCGTTTCCCCCGGGCTCGCTTCGAGGATCCTGCCCTCAAATCCACTGGCAGCGGCACGGCGATCGGCTTTTCCACTTGGCGTCAGAGGCAGTTTCTCGACACGAAACGTATGAGACGGAACAAAAGGTTCTGAGAGCTTCGACCGAACATGGTCGCGCAGCGACTGGGTTTGCACCGTCATCCCGGGCAACAAGACCAGACATGCAGCAAGCCGTCGTTCAGCTCCATCACCGACTGCCACGGCCAAAGCTTCACGAACCGCAGGATGGCTGCACAGCACCGTCTCCACCTCACCCAGCTCGATTCGGAACCCTCGAATCTTGATCTGATCGTCCAACCTTCCCAGGAACATGATCTCGCCATCGGCCCGTCTGCGTGCCAGGTCTCCTGTTCGATACGCTCTCACCGCCGGCTTCCCGCTCAACTGAAGCTCAATGAACCTGGCCTGGGTCAGCTCAGGTTGATGGATGTAGCCATCGGCAAGACATTCGCCACTGATAAAAAGTTCACCGTCCTCTCCGTCGGCAACCGGGGTGAGATCCTTCGAAAGGATATGAAGCTCTGTTGCGTCAATCGCCCGTCCGATGGGCGGCAGTTCCTCCCACGAGGCTGGATGGCCGCTCAATTGATAGGCAGAAGCGACGTGGGTCTCGGAAGGTCCATAGTGATTGTGAAGAGAGAGGTTGGAACACTGTGAAAAGAACTGACGCATGTGGGAAGTGATGCGCAGTTGTTCTCCAGCTGTGATGATCTCGCGCAAATCGGAATCCACCTGACCCGATCGCAGAGCGGCATCCACGAGCTGATTCAGAGCGATGCATGGCAGAAAGAGACGCTGCACTCGTGCAGCCAGGATATACCTCCAGAGGGCAGCGGGATCGTAGCGAAGTTCCTCAGAGATGAGCACCAGGGTCCCGCCTGTGGACCAGGTGAGGAAGATTTCCTGATAAGCGACATCAAAGCTCAGCGTGGTGAATTGCAATGTGCGAGTGCCAACGCCGGGGAGGCTGGACTGCCTGGCCTGCCATTCAACGAGGTTGACCAGGGGTGATTGTGGCATGGCCACTCCCTTCGGTCTGCCTGTGGAGCCCGAAGTAAAAATCACGTACAGCAATGAATGAGGATCCGAATCGACAGGAGGTTCCGCGGCGAACTCCCGGTTCGAATCCTGGAGATCGGGAAGCTGGAGTACACGCAGACCCTCCATGGAACGCAGGAGCGACTTGGTAGCCTCGGAACACACCACGAAGCGCAGGCGTGCCACCTCTGCCATGTCTCGGAGGCGTGCGATCGGATATTGGGGATCGAGAGGGGCAATCCCCGCACCCGCCTTGAGAATTCCGAGAAGTGTTACCAGCCCGGGGATCCCGCGTTCGATGCAGAGTCCGACCGGCTCTCCCGGGCGAACGCCTTCTACCCTGAGCCACTGGGCAATCGCACGGGCCCTGGCGTGTAGTTCGCGGTAGGTCAGCCGGGAATCATGGTGCTCTACCGCGACGGCGTCCGGGGTCTGTTCAGCCTGAGACTCGAGCCATCTCAGCAGACTGCGCGAGTGGCTGGCAGCCGGAGGCGGGTTGGGGCTGTACGAAGGATTTGATCCCTGGATGTCCATCACGGTTCAGGAGGCCTGTAGACAAGCACAGGCCTCCCTTTCTTCCGTCGGGCAACCCTGGAGAAAAGCTTAGCCGGAACGATTCAGTAGGCCAGTGGCCATTTGCTTGATCCTCTTGGGAAGTGCTTCGTTGTTCGTCGCTTACGTATTTCAGTTCAATACGCGCGCTCCTCACGCCTCGCACTTCGCAAGAGTCTGCTGCGCAACTGTCCACTGGCCTACTGAATCGTTCCGGCTTAGGAGGACGAGGCTCCGCTGACCTGTCACAAAACCGGACAGCAAACGAAGCTCAGATCCATGGGGACGGACCGCAGATCACTTCTTCGGGCGATTCAGAACTGCATCCTTGGTGCTCGCGGCGATGGCCATCGCTTGTTTGACCAGCTCCTGGGGCACCTTGAGCTCCTCGAGGGTCTGTTGAAGGTTCTCTGCAACCGCATTGAAGTGCGTCTCGTTCAGCCCATCCAGATTCTTGTGGGCGGTCCGTAGATCCTTGCCTTTCCATGGTTCCGGTCCCCCAAAGGCAGCCGAGAGGAAGGCCTTCTGCTTGCGCCGTTGTGCCCCCATGTTGATGTCTTCGAAGAAATGCTTGATCCGGTTGTCGGCAAGGACTTTCACATAGAACCGCTCCACAGCGGCGTCGATGGCAGGCTTCCCGCCGAGCTTGTGGTAAAGACTCGACTCCCGGTCGGCCATCCACTTCTTGCGATTTGGTTCGGTGGAGAAGGCATATGTCTTGCCCTCATAGACGCCAGTGATGGCTGGATCAACCGGCGCTCCGCTGATCGGACAGGTTTGGTTAATCTCCACCTTCGCCCCGGCGGCAGGAGCTTGAGCATGAAGAGCGGCGGTGCTGGTCCCCAGAACGACGGCAACAACAAGAAGGATATGTTTCATGTGGGCGGACATAATGGGGTACTTCAAGCAACTCTTTCAATGGGTAATCTCTTGGATCAACGGCGCGCCAGCGGGGTTGAGCTGGCGCAGTCCAGCAAGGATGACCGCCGCAGCCAACCCACGCCCCAGGATCACCCCTCCTAACGCTACCTGGGCAACGGAGGCCCGTCCTTATTGATCAGGCTCATGGCATCCAGGACCGCCTTCACGCGCGAGACTTCGTGTGTCCGGAACAGGTTGGTCTGACCCAATGCCGCCATCACCGCGAAGTAGGGCTCCGCACATCGAACTTCCTCTCCGAAACACTCGAAGGCATGTGGGAGAGCGTGGCAGATCGGGTAACCCAATGCTCGAAGCCGGAAGGAATTCAGAAAGATACGGGTCTGGTGCTCGATGCGTTTTGTACTGTCCTGCAGATTGCGATAGTAAAAACCCAAACCTGGATCGATGAAGATTTTGGAGACGCCCGCTGCTTCCGCCCGTTCGATTTGTCGCGCAAAAAAGTCCTGGAGAACCGGGATGGGATCGGACCCAAGGTCGAGATCGCCGACCTGTCTGACATTGGCTCCCTGCACAAAA
>VHDG01000396.1 GCA_016871475.1 Verrucomicrobiota bacterium | reverse complement strand
CGATCCCACCTGCTTCAGGTGTTGTCGAATACACGTCCGTCCACAACTCAGCATTGTTCGGTCGAACCAGGTTTTTGGCGCGACTCAGGAAGACGATACGCTTGCTGTCAGGGCTAAAGACCGGAGCGAAGGAATCGGAGCCACCTGTCTGCACGGACATGGAGGAGGGAAGCAGATTCGTTGGGACAACGCCTTCGTCGGCCTAGCTCGACAGCAGCCCTGCATGGACAATGCTGATGAAAACGCAAAGCCTCAGGGAGCAAGGAACCATCCAGGCCTGGATGTTCGGGATGAGCAGGTGGAGCTTCATGGTGGCAGATAGTGACAGGCGCCTCCGTGTCCGCTGTTGGCAGACATGATGACTCGGAGGCCTGCAGTATCCGTTGCGTGGACGCTTCCATCGGCAGTCAGGATGTTTCCCAACCTGACATGATTGGTAACTGACCAGCTGGAGGTAGCTGAAGCGGGCTGACCGGTTATCACAGAAAAGCCGAATACGTTCCCAAGCGGTCGGCCGCGTCCCCAGATGCCGCATACCGTCCTGTACCCCCCTTCGAGATCGAAGTCCGATGCGAGGAAACTCCCTGGAAGCCCGCTTTGACTATCGCTCCCGACTCCGTAGCTCATGTTGTGATCCTGCATGGATGCAAATGAAGTGGCGTAACGTCGGGGGTTTGCAGGACACGTGAGGAATTTGACGTCACGGAGGTGGTTGGAAAGGGGCCTCCAGTGATCCACGACTCTCTGACCTCCGATGGAACCGCCTTGAAGACTGCTGACAAGCCAGGGGAAACGGTCCTCGTGATCCATGGACCAGGCGGTGACCGCGATCCCCAGTTGTTGAAGGTTGCCGAAGCAAATGGCTCGGTCCCTGCGCTGTGCGCCACCGTTCAGGTGAGGCAGCATTACGAGGAGGAGTGAAGCCACTGCGACCAGACTTGCTAGGAGATCGATCCTGGACAGACCTGAGGCTGAGGCGTGATGCATCGCTCTTGGGGGGAATGCTCCTTTCATAGGAAGAGATTGTGAGGGTCTTGCTCAACCTTAGAGAAGTCAACAACGGGTTTTGGAATTGGCGTGCACCGTGCGCATCCCACATTTTTCAACTGCGACCGCCCCGCGCTGATTAAGAGACCTCCGCAGCTCGTGCTCAGGCACGCCCCCGAAGACACACCCTCAAGGGTGGACAATGAGCGGCACGTCCGACTTCGGGGCGTAAGATGCCCCTCACCCGGGTTCATTCTAGTTTCTGGGTTTACTGGCCATCTCGTTTCTGATTATATTCCGGCCAGCCCCATAACTCTATGAAATGCGTTGTATTGTGTGCCTCGCTGCTGGCGTCGTTCTCCCTGCCGCTTCTCGCCGATAGCATAGTGGTCTTCAACGAAATCATGTACCAACCCGCCACCGCCGAGGCCAATGCCGAGTGGGTTGAGTTGCACAACCAAAACGCGGTGGATGTGGACTTGAGCGGCTGGTCGATCGCCAATGGCATATCCTTCACCTTCCCGGAAGGAACCCGCCTTCGCGGCAAAGGCTACCTCGTCGTGGCCCTCAACCCTTCCTGGCTCGCTACAAACGCCGGAGTCACCACCGCCCTGGGACCTTTCACCGGACGTCTGGCGAATGGCGGCGAACGGATCGAGCTCAAAGACCGGAACCAGCGAGTCATGGATTCGGTCCGCTACAACAATGACGGGTTCTGGCCTCAGGCCCCTGCCGGCACAGGCCTCTCCCTCGCGAAACGAGATCCCAACCTCGGCGGAAGTCGTGGTGAAAGCTGGGTCCAAAGCGCCCAGATCGGCGGCACTCCAGGCCTGCGCAACTTCCCTTCGGGACTGTTCGAACCTCAACCAGGGCTGGTCGCCTACTGGCCGCTGAACGAACTCTCCGGGCCGGCAGATGACCTCACCAGCCCCATCAACGCTCGACCCACTGGGGGCCTCAGCCAAACCACCGAACTCATCAGCGGGTCTCTCCGCTTCCCACCCTCTGGATCCGGCTCACTGGATCTTGGACGGGATATTGGAGATCGTTTGTCCCCAGACTCAGGGTTCACCTTCACCGCGCTTCTCCAGCCCACATGGAACGGATCGGGCCGCGCAACCGTGTTCCGGAAGGAAGCGGATCGTAGTGGAACCTTGGCGGCTTACTGGTCCTTTGACGAAGCCTCCACAGGCACGAATGCGGCTCTGGAATTGGTGAACAAGAACCACGGCTTCTTTCGTACAGGCACTGTGCGCACCAACGGCCTCCAAGGTTTAGGTGCCGCCTTGTTTCGCAACGGAGGGTCTGAGGGCATCAGTGTCGGGACTGGAGTTTCCAATTCATTCTCGTTCACCCAAGGCATCACTCTGTCCGCATGGATACGCCTGCAATGGAACGCCGCCACCAACACCTACGATGCCATCTTCGCAAAAGACGACGGAACTAATCGCATCACATTCGGCTTCCAACACGACGCGAGTAACAGCCTGGGAATAGTCGTCGCCCCGCCAGGCCCGGTCCTCGCATTTGGCGCCAACATCGCCGGGACCTACACCGAACTGGATCTCGCACTGGATGGTCAGAACGGCAGACCCACTCTGGATCAACTCCGGGATGGCAATGCGCATCACGTCGCTGCCACCTTCGATTCCACCACTGGGAACATGGAGATTTGGGTGGATGGAACACGCAGTATCGTGGCGACCAAGCCCGGTCAACTCCGCACAGGTGGGAACGCAAGCGCTTTTATCGGCAATCGATCAGCCTCGGGCACATCCGCTGCCTTCACGGGTGTCATTGACGAGATGGCGATCTGGTCCTCGGCTTTGAACGCGGCTGAGATCTCCCGATTGGCAGGGGGCGCCTCCCCACCCGAACTGGCTCCGACCGTCGACGGCGGGAACCGGATACAGTTTGGGTTCCGTCTCCAGGGGGATGTCGATTTCACTGATCCTCCGGTGGGGACCACACCGGCCCTGGGATTGGAATTCAGGACGACTTCAGGGTTTCAGCGATTGGAGGTTCTCCTGGACGGACAAGGTTCGCGTCCCACCCTCGCGGCCTTGCAAGCCAGACCCACGCACGTCGCTGCATTCTATGATCCGGCCAGGCGCAGCATGGGGATTGCCCTTGATGGAATCGTGATTGGGTCGGGGACAGCTGAAGGCCGTCTCGATGCCGCAGGTATTGGAGCCTCATTTATCGGCAACGCGAGTTCGGCAGGGTCGGAACCCTACCGCGGGCTGCTCGATGAACCGACGTTGTGGGCCCGCGCCCTCACTCAAACTGAGCTCGATCGACACGCCAGGCTGGCCAGAGCGAACAAGCCTTTCTATGCCCCCGACATACAAAGCCTCCCCGCTCTCGCCTTCAGTGAGCTCGAACCACCCAACTCCAACAATTATTGGATAGAGCTTGTGAACCACGGAAGCACTCCGCTGGAGCTTGGAGGAATCCTCTTGGGATCCAGCAGCGGTGGATTGTTTGTCTTCCCACAAGGGTTGCTCGAACCGGCGTCCTATCTGGTGCTGACTCAGAATACGTTTGGCTTCCGACCCCAGGCCGGCGACCTGCTCAGCCTCTATACTCCAGGCCGAACTCACGTGATCGATTCGGTTCGCGTCAATGCCGGGGCTTTTGCCCGCGTCACACCAGGCCTCAGTCCCTGGCGCATCCCCCGGACATCAACGCCGGGTGGCCCCAACACCTTCACTTTCCGGGATCAGGTCGTGATCAACGAAGTGTTCTACAAGGCACCTCCCATCTACTCCGTCCCTGCGCAGTCCACGAACATTACTCTCGTGGCCATGGAATCCGACTGGAGATATCACCAGGCGGGAGAAGACCTTGGAACAGCCTGGTCGGAAACTTCCTTCGACGACAGTGCATGGCCCGTGGGCAAAGCCTTGTTCTACAACGAAACTGCCAACCTTCCCGCCACCAAGAACACCCCTCTGAATCTGGGGCCCATTACCTATTACTTCCGGAAAACCTTCACAGTGGATTATGCCCCCTCGAATGTCGTTTTGCGCATCCGGACCATTCTGGATGATGGGGCAGTGGTACATATCAACGGCGCTCCGGTCGCTCGCATCAATATGCGCAGCGGGCCTGTGACCTATACAAACCTCGCCCAGAATGTGAACAACGCCACGCTGAGCAGCTGGACGACTCTGGTGGTGAGCAATCTCGTCCAGGGCGAAAATCTGCTCGCGGTCGAACTGCACCAGACTGCGATCAATAGCGACGACGCGGTCTTCGGCCTTGAGCTGGATGCGCGGGTTCCCTTCACCCCGGGCCGTGCTTTTGCCGAGAACTCCGAGCAATGGATCGAACTTCATAATCGGACCGGCTCGGCCGTAGATCTCTCAGGTTGGCGTCTTGATGCTGGAGTGAATTTCACAATCCCGGCAGGCACCTCTCTGCCCCCACAGGGATACCTCGTCGTTGCCTCGGATCCAACCACGCTCAACGCCAAATACCCGGGCTTGGGTGCCCTCGGCCCCTGGGCCAGGCGTTTATCTGGCAGCAGCGATCGGATCAGCCTCGTGGATGATTCCGGTAACCCCGTGGATGAAGTCCGTTACTACAACTCAGGCTACTGGCCGGAAGCGGCGGACGGTGGTGGCTCCAGCCTGGAGTT
>VHDG01000395.1 GCA_016871475.1 Verrucomicrobiota bacterium | reverse complement strand
GCTTCGGAGCCACCTGGGCCGCGCTTCTCCACTGACACTCCGCTGATGCTTTCGAGGATATCCAGTTGAGCCCGGAAGAGTCCGAGCCGGATCACGGCACCGGGATCGGCTGCATTACCCGCCGTCAGCCCTGTCAGCACATACTCTCCTTCCAGCATTTCCAGCGACCCCAGGGCCACATCCAGGCCTGCCTGCCAGTCCGCTGCGTAGGTTGGCGCGGGGTTTCTCCAGATCCGGCTTGCGAAGCTCCCAAATGCAGAGGGGGAGTCGGCGAGAAAGTGCAATCGACCGCTGATCTCCTGAAGGCTTGAGCCCGGGGAGGTGTCGTCCTCGGTTCCCCATTTCGACACATCGCGTGCCGGGTCATTGAAATCATCGCCCGAAGTGAATTGAGCGAGGCTTACCGCGGGAAGGATTGAGATGAAGGAAGCGACGAGAGGGATCAGCTGATGTTTCATACTCTGAATAGTGCTTGGTTCTGAGCGCTTCGTCCTGGCCAGGCCCAGACCCGTTCCCGACAAGTCGCTCTCATGTACCCTTTCCATACGCGGCTAACAAAGCTGTTCTTTCAAACAAACTTGCCCGCAAGGCAGCCCGACGGTTAGGTTCGCGCCCAGAATTCTCTATGCGTGCCTCGTGGCCAATCCGCTGTTTGGCAGGCGCCGCACTGCTGCTCAGTCAGTCGGTGCTGACGCAGCAGGCTCAACAAGCTCCTCAGAGCGAGAGGCACTGGGCATTCCAGCCCATCCGATTCTCCCATCCCCCGGAGGCTTCGAACGGGCGTTCGGTTCGCAACCCTGTGGATGCTTTCATCGCCGCCCGTCTGAAGGAACAAGGACTGGCTGCCAATCCTGAAGCAAATGGGGAAACTCTTCTCCGCCGTCTGTTTTTTGTTCTGACCGGCCTTCCTCCAGCTCCGGACGACCTGGATCTCTTTCTGGGCTCATCGCCGGAGCACAGATACGAGCGATGGGTGGAGAAGCTGCTGGAGTCGCCAAGATTCGGGGAGCGCTGGGCACGGCACTGGCTCGATGTGGTTCGCTACACAGAGAGTCAGGGGTTCGAGTATGACAAGCTCCGGGACAATGCCTGGCACTATCGCGACTATGTCATTCAGAGTTTCAACGCCGACAAGCCCTACGACCAGTTCATGAGGGAACAGGTGGCGGGGGACGTGTTGGATCCTGCGTCCCAGGATTCGATTGCCGCCTCCAGCCTTCTGGTCTGTGGTGCCTGGGACGAGGCAGGCAACAGCCAGGCCAATGTGGCTCAGCGCATGACCACCCGGGAGGAGGAGTTGGAGGACTTGCTCAGCGTCGTTGGGCAAACGTTCCTGGGGCTCACCATGAACTGTGCCCGCTGCCACGATCACAAGTTCGACCCTATTTCCCAGCGTGATTACTTTGGAATGAAGTCGGTGTTTGATGGCGTGAAACACGGGGAGCGTTCGCTGGCCAGCAGGCAGCAACTGAAGCAGCACGATGACATCAAGAAGCGTCTCCGGGCGGAGATTCAAGAGATGGAACAGGAGCTGGGGGCCCTTGAAGCGGAGGGGGCACGCCAGGTGCTGAAATCCCGGGAGCCCGGAGGAATTGAGCCGCTGACTTCAACTCGCCCCGCTTATATGTCCTGGAGTTTTGCAGCTGGCACCCAGGCTTGGAGCGGGAAGCTTGTCGGAGGGGCGAAGGTGTCTGAAGGCCGTTTGCAACTTCCCACTTCGGGGGCCTATCTGGAGGCAGGAGAAACCTCCCGCGAACTCCGGGAGAAAACTCTCGAGGCCTGGGTCAGTTTGAACGATCTGTCGCAAGGCGGCGGGGCTGCCCTTTCGATCGAGTCGGAGGGAGGACGCTACTTTGATGCCCTGGTTTATGGTGAGCGGCAGCCGCGTAAATGGACTGCGGGCAGCGATGGATTCGCCCGGACGCGAGACCTGGATGCACCTCCGGAGGCCACAACGGATGGAGCGTGGATCCACATGGTGGCCGCTTATGCCAACGACGGCCAGATCACGCTCTATCGCAACGGCAGGATATATGGCAAACCATGGAAGCCATCCGAGGCGCCACGAGTGTTTCCCGCAGGTTCGAGGATTCTTCTGGGGATGCGACATACCGGCGGGGGGAAGCCTTTCTTGACCGGCTCGATCCTTCGCGCGGCCCTGCATGATCGAGCACTGGGCCAGGCCGAGGTCGAACAGCTCTACACAAACTCACCCGCGGCAGTCTCCATGCAGGACGCAATTGCTGCGTTGAGCATCGATCTGCGTCGTGAGCATCGGGCGCTCACCTCCAAACTCGATACCGCTCGCGAACAGCTGTCGGCTATTGCTCCGCTTCCAGTGTCGTATGCGGGACTGCGTGAACAGCCCGCTCCCACGCGACTATTGAAGCGGGGCGATGTGCGTAACCCATCGGACACCGTGTCGCCTGCTGCGCTTCCCGGGATTGCAGGATTCGGACTGGACTTCGGTCTCCCTCCGGATGCCCCGGAGGCCGATCGCCGGATCCATTTTGCGAGATGGCTGACGAGTCCGACCAACCCGCTGCCTGCCCGGGTCATGGTGAACCGGGTGTGGCACTACATGTTTGGGCGGGGACTGGTTGCCACTCCCAGCGACTTCGGCAAGGCCGGGACTCCCCCGACTCACCCCGAGCTCCTCGACTGGCTGGCCTCCGAGTTTATCCGTTCCGGTTGGAGTGTGAAATCGATCGTCCGGACGATCGCCCTGTCTGCCACGTTTCGGATGTCCTCCCAGCATCAATCCTCGCAGGCGGCCGTTGATGCCGAGAGTCAGTTCCTCTGGAGGTTCCCCCCGCGTCGCCTGGAAGCGGAGGCCATCCGCGACTCGATGCTCGCAGTCAGCGGCGATCTGAATCTCAAGATGGGAGGTCCGAGCTTTCGTCCGTTTGAAGTGATCAAGTTCCCGGTCAACTCGTATGAGCCTCAGGACAAGCTTGGTCCGGAGTACAATCGGCGAGGGGTTTACCGGATGAACGTCAACTCCGGGAAGGATCCGTTGCTCGATGTGTTTGATTGCCCTGATCCATCCATCAAAGCGCCTCGCCGGGGCTCGACTTCAACGCCCCTTCAAGCCCTGGGATTGATGAACAACAGTTTCGTGAACCGGCAGGCAAAGCAGCTCGCGGAACGAATCAAACCCCGGGCCGGCGAGGACGTTTCCCAGGCCATCGAAAGGGCCTACAGAGTGGCGTTGGGCCGAAAACCCACCGGGACGGAAAGACTCGAAGCCCTTGAGACCGCCCGTGATCGGGGACTTTTCCACGTTTGTTGGGCTTTGCTCAACAGCACCGAGTTCGTGTTTTTGAGGTGATACCATGAGCCGCAGCCAGATTCCTTCCTCCTTCATCCACCCGGCGTCCACTGCTCCTTTATCCCGGCGTGAGTTTCTGGGCAGCGCGGCGGGGGGCATGACAGGGGCGGCGGTTGCCTGGTTGATGGGACGTGGAAGAGCGGGTGGAGCGATGCTGTCCAAGGGCGGCCATGGTTTTGCCCGGGCGCGTCGTGTGGTTCAGATCTTTTGTTGTGGCGGCGTCTCGCACCTGGATTCCTTCGATCACAAGCCTGAACTGGCCAGGTGGGATGGCAAGACCCTGGAAGGAAAGGGGGAGAACATCGGGTTCTTCGGCCAACCTGGGAAAGTGATGAAGAGTCCTTACGAATTCAGACAGCACGGCCGATCAGGCGCCTGGGTCAGCAGCCTGTTGCCGAACCTGGCTGGATGCGTCGATGATCTCTGCTTCATTCATTCGATGAATGTGCGGAGCAACAACCATACTCCCGCCACATTCCAGATGAACTCGGGTTTCACGCTGAATGGGTTTCCGAGCATGGGAGCCTGGCTCAGTTATGCGCTGGGTTCGGAGAATGAGAATCTCCCGACTTTCGTGGTGCTGCCGGATCCCCGGGGATGGATGGCGGGGGGATCCATCAACTGGACCTCCGGTTTCTTGCCCGCCAGCCACCAAGGAGTACCCTTCAGGACCTTGGGACAGAACCCGGTGATGGACCTCGAAACCCCTGCTTCGATCCCAGCAGAACATCGTGACCGGGACATGAGGCTGCTGGCGGGCATGAACCGACGGTTCGCCGAGCAACACCCTGGCGACGCGGCGTTCGCTGAGCGGCTCCGATCCTATGAGCTGGCGGCTCGAATGCAGGTCAGCATTCCTGAAGCTTCAGGGATCGACTCAGAACCCGGTTACATTCGCGACCTGTATGGGATTGATGATCCAAGAACCAAGGGCTTCTCGAGGAGTTGCTTGATGGCTCGACGGCTGCTCGAACGAGGGGTGAGGTTTGTTCAGATCATCAATGGTGGAGCTTTCGGAAGTCCACGGATCAACTGGGATGGGCACGAGAATCTGAAAGAGAACCATGACACTCAGGCCGCGACGATGGATCGGCCGACGGCGGGCCTCATTCACGATCTGAAGCAGAGAGGGATGCTGGAAGATACGCTCGTGGTGTGGTGCACGGAGTTTGGCCGCAGTCCATCGACTCAAGGCATCGGAGCCTCCGGCCGCGATCATCATCCGCTGGCCTTCACCTCTTTCCTGGCCGGGGCCGGGGTGAAGCCTGGATTCCGGTACGGCGAGAGTGACGAGGTGGGTTACTTCGCCTCCAAGGATCC
>VHDG01000394.1 GCA_016871475.1 Verrucomicrobiota bacterium | reverse complement strand
GCCCCCACTATCAACAGGCAAACGCATCCACATGCCCAGGCCAGGCTTAAACGCTGGCGCAAGTAAACGTCATACATAAGGTCATCAAGAACCAGCCGCAAAGGGCCAGACTATCCGCGCTCGATCGCCGGTGGGCAAGTCCTGGGATCAAAAAAACGGCCGCCAAACGGCCCCGTTGCATCGTCAGAATCCGAAGCAGGGAGCGCACAGCTCGGCGGCTTGGTTTGGACCGGACAGCCGGGAAAACCTCACGCAGCTGCGATATCCCAGGCCAGTTTTTTGACATCCTCCTCGGTGGTATCCCAGGCGCACATGAGACGGCACCCCCCGGCTCCGATGAAGTTGTAGAACCGCCATCCGGCATCCCGAACCGCCTTGGCCTTGGCAGGTGGAAGCTCCACGAACACGGCATTGGCCTGGCGCGGAAACAGGATTTTCAGGGACGGCATTGCCCTGAGTTCCTTCTCCAACAGGGCGGCCATCGCGTTGGCGTGGCCCGCATGTTTCAACCAGGCTCCGTCCTTCAACATCCCCACCCATGGCGCCGATAGAAACCGCATCTTCGACGCCAGTTGCCCCGCCTGTTTGCATCGAAACTCAAACTCCTTCGCCAGCTCCAGATTGAAGAAAACAACGGCCTCACCCACCGCCATGCCGTTCTTGGTCCCTCCAAAACACAGCACATCGACGCCGGCCTGCCACGTGATCTCCTTGGGCGAGACTCCCAGGGAGGCGACGGCATTTGCAAACCGCGCTCCGTCCATGTGCAACTTCAGCCCATGCTTCTTGCACATGGCCCACACTGCCTTGACCTGATCCACGGAGTACACCGTTCCCAGCTCGGTGGACTGTGTGATGCTCACAGCCTTGGGTTTGGGGTAATGGACGTCCGACCGCTTTTTCACCATCCGCTCAATTTCGGATGGAACCACCCGGCCCTCTTCTCCGCCCATCAACAGGACCTTGGTCCCGTTGCTGAAGAATTCAGGCGCGCCGCATTCGTCTGTTTCCACATGCGCGGTCTCGTGGCAAAGGATGCTGTGATAGGACTGGCACACCGACGCGAGCGAAAGCGAGTTGGCGGCAGTTCCGTTGAAGGTGAAGAAAACTTCGCAGCCGGTCTCGAACAGGTCGCGAATGGCATCGCTGGCTCTGGCGGTCCAGGCATCATCACCGTAGGCGGGGGCGTGTCCACAATTGGCCTCCGCCATGGCCTGCCAGGCCTCGGGGCAAATGCCCGCATAGTTGTCACTCGCAAAATGCCGGGGCTTCAAAGTCGTTTCAGTCATGGCGCGTTGACGCTATCCACATCATTTCTCTCCCGGCAAGGTCTTGATTTTTCGGTCAAACCAGCTTTCTTTAGGCCCGTATCCGTCCCACGCAATGAATCTAACGGAAAGTCTCGTCAACTGGATGAACTGGCTGCCAGCCGGACGTGCAGCGGGCCTCCTCTCCAACACCTCCCCCCCGGCGACGTCTGAGGGGCTTGTCTCCGACCTCATCCTGAGCGGAATCCTGGGCGCATTCGCGGGGTTGATTGTGGCCCTGATGTTTATCAAGGCCAGCCGGGCTCTCCTCGGTCAGGAACGCGAGCTCCTGCCCCCGGGCAAGCTCGCCCTCGTGGGCTCAGCAATGGGGTCCGTCACCGCGATCGCCCTCAATTTCCTGGACTGAGGAACCGTGCCTGATCACTTGAGCTTAATCTGGCTTCCCGGGTTGCCCTGAAACCGAGACGCCATGCGACTTCACACGCCCCGCAAGACTCTCCGCAGAAGCTCGATCTGGTGCGCTCTCGTCTGCACGGCCTTCACCTGGCTGTTTAACTGGCTCCCCGAGCTCGCCGAGCCCTGGCGAAACTTCAGTTACGATTTTCCCTTCGCCCTGAAATCCGAACCGCCCCCGCAGGACGTCGTGATCATCTACCTCGACGAGAAAACCTACGCGGACCTGGGTCAGACCCCGACGCGATTCGATCGCAAGCTGTACGCTCCGGTGCTGGATCACCTGACGCGAAGCGGGGCCCGGCTCGTCCTCATGGACCTTTACTTCTCCCCTGAGGACTCAGGGGCCTCGGATGCCATCCTCGCTGATGCCATCCGGCGCAACGGACGTGTGGTTCTCGTGAATGAGAAAGACGAGGCAAGCCACCGGGAAGTCACGGTCAGTTATCACCGGCCACCGTCGCGGGTTTTTCTCGAGGCCGGCGCAACGAACGGGATTTCCAGGCTCATTCTCGGAAGGGCCTTGATCCCTCGACAGGTGGATCAAGGAACAAGCGACGAGCCGGGAGTGGTTTGGGTCGCTGCCGCCAAAGCGGGGCTTCCCATCACCCAGCGGGCATCGGAACCCGACAACAGCTTCTTCCTGCGCTTCTACTCCCCTCCCCAAACTCTGCGCAGTGTGAGTTTCTCCGACGTGACCGGTCAGCCGTCGCAAATGTTTTCAAATCGCTACGCCTTCATCGGCAGCCTCCCCACAATCCGTCCTGCACAAACCATCACGGACCAGTTCTACGCTCCGAGGATGCAATCCGATCAGGCTTTTCTACCCGGCGTGGAGGCCCTCGCAGTGTCCTTCCTAAACCTCCTGCGCGAGGACGGTTTACGCCGCATTGCGCCATCGAAGGAGATGGCTTTGATGCT
This sequence comes from Verrucomicrobiota bacterium, assembly GCA_016871475.1. Classification (GTDB taxonomy): domain Bacteria; phylum Verrucomicrobiota; class Verrucomicrobiia; order Limisphaerales; family UBA11320; genus UBA11320. Next base: position 2,014 of record VHDG01000394.1, on the reverse strand, counting down.
CTGCCTGGCGGCGGTGATCGGTGGTGCCATGGTCTGGTTCCGGCCCTGGTGGGCGGCTGCAGTGAGCGTGTTGCTCGTGCTGGGCATCGGATGGTTCTCCTGCACGTTGGTTTGGAAAACCCTGGTTTGGTGGAACTGGACCTGGGTCGTATCAGGCATCGTTCCGGCAGCCCTTCTCTGGTCTCTGCTCACCAACACCCGGGTGCTGAAACGTGAGAAGGATGAGATGGAAATCACCCTGACACGCACGATTGCCGAAGCTGAACAAACCCGCATGCAACTCGAAGCCAGCAAGGCTTCGGCGTCCGTTGCGAAAGCCTCCCCGGTTCCGCCGCCTTCGTCCCCTCCCTCCCCCTCCCCCATACCCGTCCCACCGCCCACCGGTCCACCGGTGCTGGCGGATCATTCACTCCTGAAGTGTGTCGGCCGCGGTGGCTATGGCGAGGTTTGGCTCGCACGAAACGCCCTCGGACTCCTCCACGTCATCAAAATCATCCACCGACGCAACTTCACCGACGCCGCTCCCTACGAGCGCGAGTTCCGGGGCATTCAGAAATTCATGCCCGTCTCCCGCTCTCATCCCGGCTTCGTCCATGTCCTCCATGCAGGTCGCAATGATGAGCTGGGATTCTTCTATTACGTGATGGAGGCGGGTGACGACGAGCGCACAGCGCAGGCCATTGACCCGGATAACTACGCTCCCAAGACCCTGGGCAGCGAGCTGCGCCGGGCCGGTCCGCTGACTGGCAAGCAATGCATCGAGCTTGGATCCGCCCTGGCCGACGCCCTCCACCACCTCCATCAGCAACAACTCATCCATAGGGATGTGAAACCCGCCAATATCATCTACGTGGCAGGCAAACCCAAACTGGCGGATATCGGGCTGGTCACGCGCATCGAATCCACTGATGCAGATGTGTCGAGGCTCGGGACCGAAGGCTACATGGCGCCGGAAGGTCCAGGGACTGCGAGCTCCGATGTCTATAGCCTGGGGAAGGTGCTCTACGAAGCCTGCATGGGATTGGACCGACGCCGGTTCCCCGAACTGCCGACCGCACTCTATGACGCGCCTGACAGCGAGCTTCGGATGATGCTCAACCGAACGATCCTTCGCGCCTGCGAACCAAGACCGGAGGATCGCTATCAGACAGCAGAGGAGCTGGCGGCCGACCTCCGTCTCATCCTCTCACCTTAAAAAGACTGAGCTACGTTCGAAATCCAACCCACACTGCCGTCTTAGAAAAGGCTGATGCCCTTCATCGACGAAGACTGCTGAGAGCCGTCAAATACGGAACGTTCTCCCTATAACGCTCGCAGAGAGACTTCCACAAAACGGGATGGGGCAACGCTTCCGGGTGATGGGTTCTGACTTCCTGAAAGGCTTCCACCAACGTTCGTCCCTCTGATTCCTTGATCGCCGCGATGGCGAAAGAGACGGAGCGACTCAACCCCGCGCCGCACACGATCATCACCCGCCTCCCTTCGTTCTTCCCCGCCAGCGTAAATCGAACGCCTCGCTCCGGTATCTCCGGAGGAATGGGCTGTCCATCCTCAATCGGCAGGTAGAGGGCCTCGATTCCAGGAGTCCGTGGCGTCTCCACAAGTTGGAGCATGACCCCAATCTCCGCACCCCGCAGGTAATCTTGATCGAGTGTGTCCCTATACTTGCCGACACAAAGCCAGGGACGGATGGCCTTCATGAAGTTATCGGATTACTCGCCGCGTCATTTGGCCGGCCCCAGTCGGTTCAAGGTGAGGTGAATCTCGCGGCTCAACGGATTGCCATCCGCACCGACAAGCCTCATCCGCAGCCGCAGCTGATGCACCGGCTTGAGCTGGGGAATCTTCAGAGCCACCGACTTCCCATCCGATGAAAGGCTCGCGGATTCGATGGTCAAAGGATCGTGCCCTTTCACCCGGGAGTCTCCGAGGCTCACCTCTGGAGACCCATAGTTCGCCGACCAGACGTAATTCCACTGTTCCGCACTCCAGTTCGCTGTGTCCTGAACGCTCA
>VHDG01000393.1 GCA_016871475.1 Verrucomicrobiota bacterium | reverse complement strand
CCAGCCCGAACGCCAGCCCGGCGATGATCACGTGCTTGAAACGCCATCGGGAGAGCAACCAGCCAAGCCCAAGCATCGCAAGGACCTCCGTGATCTGGCCCATGGACATCCATGCCGCGGTCCGGTGAAGTCCGAGATCCTGGAGATGTGCCGGGGTGTAAGGATAGAATGCCGCCGCAGGAATTGAGAAGAGCATGCAGGCAATGATCACTCCCCGATGATCCGGGTTCCTCAACAGTGTGAGCGCATCCCAACCCATCCGCTCCCGCCAGGTCAGAGCCTTGGCTGGCTCCGCCAGCGGCGGTTCCGCAGCGAACCAAAAGGTGATTGCCGATAATCCCAGCCAAAGAATGCCGCTGATCTGGAATGCGGCTCGCGATGCGTCCGCCGAGAACAGGCTCACCGTCCAACACCCGACCATCCACCCAATGGTCCCCAACGCTCGCACCGGACCAAACTGCCTTTGACTGTCCTGCAGCTTGGAAAAGACTATCGAACCTCCAAGGCTCGAGGTTGGACTGGCGAACAGCGATTGAAGCTGAATCAGCAGGAGGGTGAGCCAGGACGGAGCATTCATCGCAAGCGCCAGGCTGGTCGTAATCGATAACACTCCAGCCCCTGCCGAGATCCATCCGAGAAGACGGACGGGCGCAACCGCACGATCGGCCCAGGCTCCGACAATGAGGGGAGAAATCAGCGCGGCGATGGCTGAGCAGGCGAAGGCCAGCGGTTTGATCGCACCGAGCTGATGAGCATCCAGCACCGGCCCAAGCGGCACGAACCATGAAGCCAGCGCCATTCCGTGCAGAAACAGCAAAGCCATCAGCGGCAGTTTGTGATCGCCCTTGAAACTCATGCCAGCTTCCAGCGTGAGGGCGGAGTTGTGTGCTGGATGGAAGCCCTGTCCGGGCGGGCTTCAACCCGGCTTCCAGCTCGCTCACTGTGTATGCGTGACGTCATGTTTCGGGCGCCACCCTACCGATGTCGAAACATCCTGCCCAACGTAATTCCAAAAAGACCAGACAGCAGAGTACAGTCACGAGAAACCAGAGCCCACGTTTTACCCCTCCTCGGAGCGCTGGCGTCCCGCCGGCATCGGTCCATCAAAAACCCAAAGACCGGCGAGACGCAACAACCACGAACCAAGAACCACGAACCAAGCAGAGCCCAGCCCTCAAGGTTGCTTTCTGCTCTCAAGATCCCCAGTATCGCCCCGCACTCCCGAGACGATGTGTTTCTATTCCACTCTCTCTCGGGACCCTCAGCATGGGAACACGCATGACAATGGGTTCTAGAGGCCTGGCAATAGTGCTAGGTATCGCCGCGAGCCTCACGGCTTTCTGCGATGCTCTGCCCAGCACCCAGCCCAGTCACTGGTCTTTTCTACCCATCTGCCGCCCCGGTCTGCCTCAACAAGCCTCAACGTCGGAGTGGGTGAGAAGTCCGATCGATGCTTTTGTGCTGGATCGATTGCAGCGTGAGGGTCTCGCACCTTCTCCAGAGGCGACGCGGACTGTCTGGCTGCGAAGAGTCTCCCTCGATCTCACAGGTCTTCCGCCTTCTCCGCAAGAGGTGGAACTCTTCGAAAAGGACGCTTCGCCAAATGCGTACGATCGCGTGGTAGATCGCCTGCTCGCTTCTCCGCGCTATGGCGAGAGATGGGCTCAACACTGGCTCGACGTTGTCAGATACGCCGATACACACGGGTTCGAAGTGAACACAGAGCGTCCAAACGCCTGGCCATACAGGGACTATGTCATCAAGGCGTTCAATCAACACACTCCGTATGATCGCTTCGTGCTCGAGCAGGTCGCTGGTGACGCTTTGAGGGCCGACCCAGCTACCGGATTCCTCGTAACAGCCTCAGTGCTGCTCCCCGGACAGATCGGTGCCGACGAACCTTCCAAACGCCTCGCTCGACAGGATTCCCTGGACGAGATTGTGGTGAATATCAGCCAGACCTTCCTCGGGCTGACAGCAGGCTGCGCACGGTGCCACGACCACAAGTTCGATCCCATCTCCCAACGCGACTACTACCAGTTTCAGGCGCTTGTCGCGGGTGTCGAGTATGAGGAGCGGGACCTGCACACTCCGGAAATCATCGAGGCTCGAAGGCAGATCGAGAATCACCGACGCGACCTCGCTGGAATTGAAAATGAACTTGTCGGACTGGCACCCTTTGCCAGACCGGACTCCACCCAGCCACCGCATCGACCCGCCGTGCAAGCCCGGCTCAACGTGGAACGCATCAACCCCGTGAAAGCCCGCAAGGTTCGACTCACGGTTCGGCAAACCAACAACCTTGAGCCCTGCGTGGATGAACTGGAAGTGTTCGATACGACGGGCAGGAACGTCGCGCTTTCGGCCTCGGGAGCGTCAGTCTCTGCGTCCGGTGAGACCGTGAGTGCAGATCGCCACGAGCTCCGCTTTTTGAATGATGGACGCTACGGAAACTCCTCGAGTTGGATGTCCAGTGAGAAGGGAAAAGGCTGGGTTGTGGTGGAGTTCCCGGAGGATGTCACGATTTCGAGAATCCTGTGGGGACGCGACCGTCTCGGCGAGTTCACGGACCGACTGGCCACCAACTATGTTGTGGAGGTTGCAGCGACGGGCGGGGATTGGAAGCCCGTTGCGGATTCGAGTGACCGCAGCGGAGCTGTATCGAATGTGGGGAACTTGGGAGTCGCCCCCGATGGGCTCAGTCAAGAGGAAGCCGCCCAGGTGAAAGCATTGCTGGATCGCAAGGCCGAGTTGGAAGAGAAGATCAAGAGCCTGGTGCCAGGGCAACGCGCTTTTGCCGGGAAGTTCCGAGCGCCGGACAAGATTCATTTCCTGGTTCGTGGAGATCCTGAGTTGCCCAAGGACCTGGTTGTGCCGGCGACTTTGAAGCTGGCTGGCGGCCAGGATCTGGACGTGAGTTTGCCGGATCCAGAACGTCGCATGGCTCTCGCACGTTGGATTGTCAGCACGAACAACCCCCTGACCGCCCGGGTGATGGCCAATCGCATCTGGCAAAAGCACTTTGGCGCAGGGCTGAGCGACACCCCGAGTGATTTTGGATTGAATGGCGCGAAGCCTTCTCATCCCGAGCTCCTGGACTGGCTTGCCAGCGAGCTGATGCATTCGGGGTGGTCGATCCAGCGATTACATCGGCTCATCGTGCTGTCAGCAACCTACCGGCAGTCCGCTACTTTCGATTCGAGCGCTGCAGCCAAGGACGCGGAGGCCCGGTGGTTGTGGCGATATCCGGCCCGCCGGCTCGAAGCCGAAGCGATTCGCGACTCTATGCTCTGGGTGAGCGGCCGACTTGATACAAGCATGCACGGGCCTGGATTCGATTTGTTCGACAAGCGGGGCGGGCTCACCGGATTCAAGCCCGTGGAGGTTTTCTCCGGAGCCGGGTTGCGTCGCATGATCTATGCCCACAAGGTTCGAAGAGAGCGCGAGGCCGTATTCGGTGCGTTTGATTGTCCTGACGGCGGATTGAGCGCCGACAAGCGGCGTGAATCCTATACCCCGCTGCAGGCGCTCAACCTGTTCAACAGCCGGTTCACCCTCGATCAAGCGCTTGCATTGTCCGAGCGTGTCGAGAAGGGGGAGGGTGATGATCTGAAATCCCGTCTCGGCCGGGTGTGGAGTCTGGCCCTCAATCGCGACATCACTCCTGAGGAACTGACTGATGCGCTGCCAGTGGCGCAGAAGCACGGCCTGGTGGCCGTCTGCCGCTCGTTGCTCAACACCAGCGAATTCATATCCATTCCCTGAAATGTCCTGGAAACCTTCAGTCCCCTCATCCGTCGGCTTGGATCTCATGAATCGTCGAAGATTCCTGGGTGGGGCCGCGACCTCTCTGGGATCGGTCGCATTGACCCATCTGCTGGGCGGGGATCGGTTGCTCGCGACCCATCGACCTCCGATTGATCCCGCCCGGCCCTTCGCTGCACGATCCGCTCTGCTGCCTGCCCGGGCTCGGAACGTGGTGGTGATCTTTTGTGCCGGGGCTGTGAGCCAGTTGGAGACCTGGGACTACAAGCCGGAGCTGATTCGGTTTGATGGAAAGCCGTTGGAGGGCGGTCCGGCGGTGACTTTCCAGGGGCCTGCGGGGAATCTTGCCCGGCCGCAGTATGGGTTTCGACAATGGGGGCAGACCGGGAAATGGGTATCGGATTTGATTCCACACCTGGCTGAGCTGACCGACGAGATTGCCTTCGTTCATTCGGTGACGAGCAGGACCAACACGCATGGTCCCGCGGAGAACTTTCTTTCCACGGGCTCCGTGCTGGATGGTTTTCCGAGCATCGGATCCTGGATCACTTACGCACTCGGCAGCGAAAGTCAGGATCTGCCTGCTTACGTTGCGATTCCGGATCCACGAGGTGTGCCACAAGCGGGTGCAAACAATTGGGGACCCGGTTTCCTGCCTGCGGTCTTCCAGGGAACACCGATGAGCGAGAAGGATCCGGTGCGACACCTGGCGCTTCCGAGCGGGGTGACACCCGAGAGTGATCTCGCTTCAAGGAACCTGTTGAGACGCTTTCATGATCGTCAGGCGTTGGAGAGCCCGGGCGACGCAAGATTGGCGGCGCGCATTGCGAGTTACGAACTGGCTGCCCGGATGCAGCTGAGCGTGCCGGAGCTCTCGGATCTCTCGGGAGAA
>VHDG01000392.1 GCA_016871475.1 Verrucomicrobiota bacterium | reverse complement strand
CACGCTTGAAAGTGTCGATCTCCTCGATGACCTCGATGGGGATGAGCACGTGGTTGTCCTCAAAGCTCAGCACGGCGCTGGGATCGTGCAGGAGGACGTTGGTGTCGAGAACGTAGTTTTTCACTGGATCAGAGGACTTCATGAACAGCCTTGTACTTCTGGGTTAACACACAAAACAACGTGTCAGCGACGGAGCTTTGAAAGGCGGCCGTGCCACTCCTTGAGTCGGGGAGAGTTTTTGGGAAATGGGTAATGCCCGCTGTAGAGAGCGTTGGAAACAATGCCGTGGAGATCGAAGTCCACGAAACGTGGATGGTGATCCAGGAGGAACGGCCTGCTGGCAAGCATCGCCTCGAAAGGTTCCAGCTTCGCCTCAAACTCAGCGAACAACTTGTTGCGGTTTGCCTGCCACTGATCCACACAACCTCGGCCGTAACGCCGCTCCTTGTGCCGAAGAAAGCGCATGGCACCTTCGGGCTCCACAAATTCCTTCCAATAGATGTCGTTGAGTTTGAAGCCGATGCCTTCCACATCGTTTTCAATGTATGGCCAGATCAACTCCTGGATACCTTCCCACTGCTTCGGAAACAGATGAAGACCCAGGGAGGAATCGAGATACTTGGCGATGACTTGTGAATCGCTGCCGGTTTCGAAAAGAACGTTGTCCCCGTCCTTGAGGATGGGCACCTGGTAGTAACGTCCGCGAGTCAGCTCCCAGACCAGGGTTGGATCGCCACAGGGGATGTTGACGACTTTGAACGGCGCCCTGGAGTATTCGAGGATACGACGCTGGGCCAGGCAATAGGGGCTCCAGGGGCATTGGATGAGCTCAATCATGGGAGGCAGCAGGTAAGTTTGAACACGCAGCTGCTGACAGAGGGCGTGCCGCGTTGATGAAGGTAAACGATCATGTCGCCGCAGAAAATGTACTCCTGAGCCGTGAATGCTCAAGTGATGTTTTCTGGAAAGCTCCCTCATCCTGATAACCTGGGTTGAGCCCGGCGGAGATGCGCAAAGACCTGGACACAGAAGGCTTGCGAGAAATCGAGCCCTATAGGCGGGATGGCACTTCGACCCGGGACGAATGGCATCTTCGCCAAGGCCTTGAGACGGATCCTCAGCGGCCAACCGCGGGGTCAAAGAGTCCGGCTGTCATCAAATGAGACACCCACAGCCCAGGGTGCATCCCGCATTTCCCAGTGCGATCGCCCCTCATAGTCGTGATCGTGATCGCGATTGGCTAATCGTCCGCCGCCTGCACTCCGCGGATTTCGGTGAACTGCCGGCTCTGGACAATCGCATCCAATGCAACACTGAACCTAAAGCCGGATGACTTCAGTTTCGTCTGGATTTCCGTCAGCAAGGGTTGATCGGACACCACCACACCGCGGCCCAGCGCATAGCCCAGCAGTTTTCGGCAAAACTGTTTAACGAACGCATCGCGACGGGTCACAGAAAGATAGGTTCGCAACCCGTCCATCCCCTCAATCGGCGTGCCATCCAGGACGGTGGCCTTCACATCGATCCGCCTTCCGCCCATATCCTGCGCCCGATGCCGGCCGATAGCATCGAACTCTTCCAGCGCGAACCCATAGGGATCGATTCGCCGATGACATCCGGAGCAACGGGGATCGCTGCTGTGCTTCTCCGTGAGTTGTCGCATGGAGAGGGTTTCTGTTGATTCGTCCTCCGGAAGCACAGGCACGTCTTTTGGAGGACGGGGCAGTTTTTCGCCCAGCAGGACCTCCGCGACCCAGTTGCCACGAAGGATCGGGCTTGTCCGGGAGGCTCCCGCCTGCCTCGAAAGAAATGATGCCTGCCCCAGCACCCCGCCCCTCGAGTGAGCTCGCATCCCTTCCACCCTCCGCCATCCCGATCCCTCGACGCCGGGCACATTGTAATGCTTCGCAAGCTCAGGACTGAGAAAGGTGTGATCTGAGTTCAGAATCTCCAGGATCGATCCGTCGCGCACAAAAAGATCCATAAAGAACCGGATGGTCTCCTCTTGCATGTCAGAGCGCAAAGCGTTGAACGAAGGAAAGTGCCGTTCGCTCTTCTCTCGCAACTCCGAAAAGTCATAGAGATGCAGCCAGGCGCAGGCGAATTCCCGGGCGAGACGGCGGATCCGAGGATCTTCACACATGCGCCGCACCTCCGCAGTCATCCCTCCCGCGGTCCGAAGCCGACCGGCCATGGCTGACTCTCTGAGACGGTGGTCTGGTTGCGATGACCACAGGAAGTAGCTCAGCCGCGAGGCGAGTTCCCAGTCATTCACAGGCACGGGCTGCGCGCCGGGCCCGGGAGTCTCGCTGCGATAGAGAAATGCCGGGGAGGTGAGAACGCGGGCGATCAGGAGCCGGATGGCCGCGTCGTGGTTCAGCCCCTCATTCCGCATCTTGCCGTAGGTCTCCTTAAAGGATGCTTCCTCGCTCGAACGCACCGGCCTGCGGAAGGCCTGGGTCGCCAGGCGATTCACCCAGTGCAGATGATAAGCCTCCGACTCTCCAAGACTCTTCCGGAACGCAGCGGCCCTGGATTGAATCGGCTGTCGCATCGGTTCGAATGCGCTTGGGTCGGCATCCTGTGTCGCGAACTGCCAAAGCTGCTCAAAGGCATCCACCAGCTTCAGGGGCTCCTGGCTGACATAGCTCAGCTCCTCCCACAGCGTGTTCAGCTCTTTGATCTGAGCATCGTCCAGGAGCAGTCGCTGGAGGGGTTCATCCTCGCGATAAAACAGCGTCAGGGTTACGACCTCATCCACCGGAACAATCTTTGTGTAACAAAGTGCTGCGGGGAATATCGCGCGGAACTCGTCGAAACCTGCGCCCATGCGTTTCGTGGCACGACTGCCCGCCTGCGTTAGAACCGGAGCTTCCGACAATGGGGGTTTAACACCATCCGACCAGGTCCCTTTCGCATTCGAGGATTTTATTCCGCCGGGGGACAGTCCTTGAAGCTCCGGTTTGGAGGACGAGGTGATGGTCATTTGTACACTTCCTTCAGTTCCGGCTTCAGGGTGCAGCGATGCAGTGGTTACCAATTCACAACCCTCCGCGAACCCTGCCGGCAGCTTGACCTCCAGAAGGTTTGGGCCCTTCACGCAAAGGCTCGTTTCAGGAACAGCGACAGAGGGCTTGGATGGATGCTTCCCGAAGAGGTTTGGATCGGCCCCCCACTGGGAGTTGCCGGACATCTGTCTGTAATCTTTTACACGTGTGAGCAGGGAGCCCAATAGCGGACCATTGATGGACGTCAGGCGTTGGTGAAGCAAACGGTCAGGTGAATCATCCGGAAGGTTGCCCGGTCCCTGGAGCAGCAGTCTCTCCAGCTCGCCACCGATCTTGCGGCGGGATTCGATGTCCGGTTCAGACTGCCATCGGCTCAGCAGCGATCCTCGAGGGAACAGCGAGTCTGCTCCTGCCGCCTTGTCTGGCTCGCTGAAGAAGTGCCAGACACCGGCGTTGCCATGGCTGTCGGGAAGTGGATTGCTGGCGAGAATGTTTCCCGAGACGTCCTTGGAAAGAATCCAGGTTTTGTCAGCGGAGCGAAGCTCCAGATCAATCAGGGTGAGATCACATGAATGGTTGCCGTCACGAGGACTCACGATCAGTGCAATGACATCGCCCTTGCCCGTTTGAACTGGATGGCTCAGGGAGAAGGGGACCTCGCGGCCGCCCTGTGCGAATCCGGAGGCGATGCTTTGCCGGGCCGATCCCTTGCGCAGTTCAAGGTTCCAGGCAACCCCGTTTCCGCATTCCGGATGAGCATGCTGAACCACACCGGTCACCTGCAGCAAGGCAACCGACCGTGGCGCCTGCCAGGCTGTGATGATTCGGCGTTTGGGTGAGGGATGCACCGCGACGCTTCGCGGCTTCATGTTGCCGGGAACCCGGACGTGCTGATCAGAGGAATTGGCCAGCACGCTCAGTGCATCTGCCCCTTGCCAGCCTTTGATGAAACTGTACCCCTGCACACTCTCCACCTTCCCGGTCAGGTGGGAGTCGATCCTCGTCTCCCCGGATCCCATACCGACACAGGAGAGCCAGGCTTGGAACACGCTCGCATCAAGCCCGTGATCCCTGACCAGTCTCGATATCTCGGCAGCTTCAGGTGTTGGATGTAATTCCAACGCGGCGTTCAGGGCCTTCGCCGTGCCAGCCAGTATCTTGCCGCGCTCAGCTTCGATAAAGGCTACCGCTGACCTGACATCCCGGAGGGGGATATCCGGACGATCGGGAGCCACAAGTCGCGGGTCCCTCCACAATGCAACATCGTCCACCGAACCATCTCCCGCATCCGAGACTGCAAGATAGAGCCTGGAGATCCCGTCTGGACCTGGGGCAGGAATCTTCGCGCGAATCTCGCGCGTTTCAGCGATGGGGGTGACAGGCAGCTGCCAGGCCTTGGGGCCATCGCGCTTTCCAATGTGCCCGATCTGGGTGAAACGCCACAAGGCCCGCTGCCAGGCTTCGATCTCTCGCACCAAGGATGATGCCTCCGACATCTGACACTTCCGCCACTGCATCCTGAGTGCATCCAGAATCAGGGAAGGCTTCGTGCCCTGCCACATCTCCATGAGCGACCTCAGGTACTTGGGGCTGAGTCCTCGTTTCACCGCCATGGAATCGATGGCTTCAGTCGTCGTGCGCTCGCCGGGTCC
>VHDG01000391.1 GCA_016871475.1 Verrucomicrobiota bacterium | reverse complement strand
CCCATCCGAAATGCCGCGGTGGACACGGATGGAGACAGGGAGCGAGACGGTTTGCTGGGGATGGGAGCATAGACGCGACCTATCCCTGGGGTGTCCTGATCTTCATGGCTCTCTCGCCGCAAAGTGAAGACCCATGAGGTCCGCTAACGATCCGGTTGTTCCTGGAGGAATCACAGATGGCTCGTTGATAGGGGCGCATGCGCGGGAGTAATGCCATCCCAGCTTGGCAAGATGCGATGATGAAATAGCTGGTTTCTATAGTCTCTATCATGGATGCGCTGCACTGAGGGCCGGCGGCCAAGATTTTATTGGCGACCTGCGTCGTCTTTCGACTACCTTGCCCCGCAGCGCATGGATGACTCGCCGATGATCCTCATCGAAAGCTTGATCAAGCGATACAACGGCACGACCGCTGTGTCGGGGGTCTCCTTTTCCGTCAAGCGCGGCGAGATCGTGGGGCTGCTGGGCGAGAACGGGGCCGGCAAGAGCACGATCATGCGGATTCTTTCCTGTTTCCTGCCTGCCACTGCGGGGACCGTCAAGGTTGCGGGATTCGATGTTTTCTCCCAGCCGGATGAGGTGCGGGCTCGCATTGGCTATATGCCGGAAAACAACCCGCTTCATCGGGACATGAGGGTCAGGGAGTATCTGAAGTTCCGGGCCCGCCTGAAGGGGTTGGGATTTTCTGAAACCCGGCGGCGTACCGACCAGGTGATGTTGCAGTGCGGGCTTCTGGATGTTCAGCGAAGGCTGATCGGGCATCTGTCGAAGGGATACCAACAGCGAGTCGGGCTGGCCGACGCGCTCGTGAATCAGCCGGAGCTGATCATCCTGGATGAACCCACCATCGGTTTGGACCCGCATCAGATCCGGTCTGTCCGACAACTCATCAAAGACCTGGGGCAGCGCCATACCGTGCTGATCTCGTCGCATATCCTTGCGGAGGTTGAGATGACCTGCAATCGGGTGCTGATATTGAGAAAGGGACGGATCCTGGCGGCGGATACTCCTGAGGAGCTGCAGCGGCGAATGGCGAAGGGAGGGCAGGTCGTGGCGGAGATTGCGGCACCTGCGGATGAGCTTCATGAATGTTGGGACCAGATGCCTGAGGTTGAGCGCTTCGATGTGGCTCCGGTGGAAGGGGAGTTTTATCGGTGTGCCTTGACCGCCCGGGAAGGGGTGGACCTTCGTCCACAGGTCTTCGCAGCGGTTCGGGAACGGGGATGGACCTTGCGCGAGCTCACCCGGAGCCGGCACACGTTGGAGGACATTTTTGTGGCCGTCACGAAGTCCAATCCTGATGAGGAGGGCTTTTGATGCAGGCCTACCGGACCTTGGTGCGACGCGAGATCGGGATCCATTTCCTCTCCTGGTCGGGCTACATGGTGATCGCGAGCACGGTCTTTCTGACGGGCCTGAGCATGGTGATCCTGATCGAGTCGTTGGGCGGCGAGCCAACGCATCGGCCGTTGACGGAGCTCTTTTTTTACAGCTTTTCCTTCTGGCTGGTTTTGTTGCTTGCACCGCCGGTGATCACGATGCGGACATTTGCCCTTGAGAAGAGCAGCGGGACGTTTGAGACATTGATGACGACTCTTGTCAGTGACACGGCTGTGGTGCTGGCCAAGTTTACCGGGGCCATGGTGGTCTACATGGTGTTGTGGCTGCCGTTGATCCCGTGTCTGTGGCTGATTCGAAAGTTCTGTCACGACCCCGGGGTTCTGGATGTGGGGGCTCTGGGCAGCGCTTTCACAGGCATCTACCTGGTTGGCATGGTGTTCGTCTCCATGGGATGCCTTTCTTCGGCCATGACCCGCAGCCAGACCGTGGCCGCCGTTATCAGTTTTTGCGCGGGTGCCGCGATGTTGATGGTGGGTTTCCTCTCCATGGCGTTCAGCGGGGAGGCCACGCCAAGGGGTGTGGTTCTGTCGCAGCTGAGCCTCATTGAGCAGATGCAGGACTTTGCAGCGGGAGTTGTGGACACACGGGCGGTGGTTCTTTACCTCAGCCTCACGGTGTTCTTCCTGTTTTTTACCAAGCGCGTGGTCGAGAGCCGGAGGTGGAAATAGAGTTCATGCAAGAGCTGCCTCAACCCAGTTTTTCCTACTCCAGGAAGTGGAGCCAGCGGATCAACGTGCTGGCGGGGATCCTTTCGCTCCTGGCGATCGTCGTCATGGTGAATTATCTGGCGGTGCGAAGGCATCACCGCTTCCACCTGCGTTCATCAGACCAGGCCCGGCTGTCACCCATGACTTTGCGTCTGTTGGGAACGTTGACGAACGATGTAAAGATCCTGGCCTGTTTCTCCCGTGAGGAGACCTTGTACCAGGATGTGCGTGAGCTTCTTCGGGAGTACAAGTCTGCGAGTTCGCGTTTGACCCTGGAGTGGGTGGATCCGCTGAGGGATCCCGCCGCGGCGGAGGCGATGGAGGTGAGGTACAGCATCCCAAGGGCGGAGAAGGCCTACGTGCTGTTTGAGACCCAGGGCCGGACGAAGCTGGTGCGCCAGTCCGAGCTGTTTGATTATGATCTGCAGCCCCTGATGAGCGGCCGAAGCCGCGAGGTGAAGCGCAAGGATTTTCGCGGGGAGATGATGTTCAGTTCGGCGATCTATTCCGTGACATCGCAGCGCAGTCTCAAGGCGTATTTCCTCCTGGGGCTGGGTGGGTCCTCCCCGCGGAACAAGGATGACCAGGGTTTTTCAAGGTTTGCGGCATTGATCCAGAACATGGGGATGGAATGGGAGACGCTCGAGGCGCTCCGGCTGACACAAATCCCGTCGGACTGCAGCCTCCTTGTGGTTGTGGGGCCCCGGATGAAGGCGCCGGTGCCGGCGTTGGAGGCTTTTCAGCGTTACCTCGACGGAGGCGGTCGTGCGTTCATGCTGTTTGACGTTTTCGGCAACCAGCAGGAAACCGGGTTGGAGGAGGCGTTGAAAAAATTCGGGGTGCGGGTTGGATTCGACACGGTCAGGGACCCGGAGAGCGTGAGCCAACGAGGAGGCCTGGACATGCAGGTGACACACTTCGCGAGCCATCCGGTGAACCAGAGCATGCTGGCCAACGAGAATGCGGGTGTGCATCTGATCATGCCGCGGTCCATCCAATCGCTTCCACGCTCTGCGGGTGCGACGGAGCAAGCGAGGGTGGAGCCTCTCTTTTTTACGAGCCCGGCGGGCGTTCTTGAGGAACCTTCATCCCTGCGAGGGCCGACGCCCGGACGCTCGGCGCGCATTTCCGAGGCCGTGACAAACCAGCCGCTCGCGGTCGCGGTCGAACGCGGGAGCCTGCCCGGCGTGGCTGCTGCGCAGGGTGGAGTCTCGCGCTTGATCGCCGCCGGCGACTCCTTCTTCCTCAATAACCAGATGCTTTCCTCGGTGGCCAACGCAGTGTTTGCCCAGAACGCCTTGAACTGGCTTGTGGACCGATCGGTGCTTCTCGGCGATATCGGCCCCAGGCCCTTCCAGGAGTTCCGGCTCACCATGACCCGACACGAGCGGATGATTTTGAACTGGGTGTTTCTGGGAGCGATGCCGGGTGCCGTGCTGTTCGCAGGGTTTCTGGTCTGGCTGCGACGTCGTTCCTGAAGATCGATCCTGAACTACCTGCCTCACCATGAGATGGCGATCAACATTCTGGCTGATGGGTGCCGCAGCGGCGCTTTTTGGCTACATCTGGTTTTTTGAGCGGCATCAGCCAACCACTGATGAACGGAATGCTCCACAGCCGCTCCTGTCTGGATTCAGGTGGAAGGAAATCGACTCCGTTCAGGTGCATCGCACGAACGCCTTCGTGGTGCTGGCCCACCGTACCAATAATTCGTGGCGTTGCTTCGCTCCCGTTTCTTATCCGGCTCAATCCGCCGCCATCGAGTCTCTGCTCAACGTCGCCGCCGGCTTGACCCGAGACTTTCTGGTCGCTGAAGCCCTCCCTCCCCCGGGTGCGCCCGCATCGTCGCGGTATGGACTCGACTCCCCCTCCGCCGTTCTGACGCTGGTGCAGGGCAAGCTGCGGGCTGAGTTGCGGCTGGGAGATCGCACGGCCTCGAAGGAGCAGGTGTACGCGCAGCTTGCAGGCGCGCCCGGGGTCTATGCGGTTCCGGCCTCGCTGTTGGATACCATTCCATCCGCTTTCCATGAATGGCGGGACCCAGCATTGGCCGAGTGGGCGACTCTTGCTTTTGATCGGGTGAGCGTGAGCAATTCCACGAGGGGTTTCACCCTGGCATTTGATCGGACAAATCTCTTCAGCCTGGTGAAGCCTTTTGAGGCGAGGGCTGACAATGAGCGCGTGAACCGACTGTTGCGTGAGCTCTACTCGGCCCAGGTGACATCGTTCGTCAACGACTTGCCTGGATCCGAGCTGGATCTCTACGGCCTGCAGCCTCCCCTCCTGGAGCTCGGAATCGGGCATGGCACCAACCTCCTGGCGTCCATCCATTTCGGGATCTCCCCGACGAACGATCCATCGGTGGTCTATGCCCGGTTATCCGGGCATCGGAACGTAGTGCTGACTTCGCGGAATATCTTCGACGCATTGCAGATTTCCTATCTTGACCTGAGGGATACCCGGCTCGTGCCGTTCCAGCTGGAGGCGGCTGAAAGTCTGGAGGTGAAGGGACCCGAGGGATTCTCGGTTCGGAGGCAGGGCACCAACGAGTGG
>VHDG01000390.1 GCA_016871475.1 Verrucomicrobiota bacterium | reverse complement strand
CTCGAGTTCAGGGACGTTTGATAGACTTCTAGCTTTGCAGGGTCGAGAGGGCGGTTCATGCGTCCTCGATTGCGATTACGATTACGATGGGAGGGACGGACGCGAGTCGAAGAAAGTGAGATGCGCCCCTCCGTTAGGAATCGCAGGCCTGTTCATCGTTTGCGGTGGGTGGTGAATCTCTTATTTTTTCCGGGGGTTTTCAAATCTCCGAAGTCTGATAGGGTCCGGGGCATGCCGATTTACGAGTTTCATTGTGAGAAGTGCGGGAATGATAGCGAGATCCTGGTTCGATCAAGCGATTGGAAGGGAACCCCGTGCCCCCATTGCAAGTCCACTCGCCTCTCGAAGAAATTCTCCACGTTTGCTTCTTCCAGCTCCGAGGGTCCCGCTTCTTCGATGGGCGCCGCATGTTCCGGAACTCCCAAATCTTGCGGGATGTGCGGAACCGGAAAGCCCCACCGCCATTAGTTCGTTGCGTGGACGCTCTTCTGCGGAAACGAGGCGCGCGATGTGAAAGAGGCTAGGAGCGGCTACGGGAAAGGAGGTCTTCTGCATGCCGACGGGCGGCTTCAGACTGTCCGCCCAGCATCCGGGCCAGTTCCCTGACCCGTTGATCACGGGGAAGTCGTTCGATTTCTGAAAGCGTCCGACCGCTCCGCACCTCTTTGCTCACCAGATAATGGGCGGTAGCCGAAGCTGCCACGGGTGCAAGGTGGGTGATGCACAGGACCTGACGGCGTCGCGCGATGGCCGCCATCTTCTGCCCAACAACCTGGGCGGTTTCGCCTCCCACGTTCGCATCTACTTCGTCGAACACCAGGACCGGGATTTCATCCTGCGCAGCCAGGACCGTCTTCATTGCCAGCATGACCCTGGCCATTTCTCCCGAGGAGGCGATGGCTCGAAGCGGCTTGGCGGGTTCTCCCGGGTTGGGAGCGAATTGAAACTCCACTTTGTCGATCCCTGTTGGGCAGGGTTTATCGACGCAGCTTTCCCGAGTGGAGGGGGTGATTGAAACATCGAGCCTGCTCTGGCGAAAACCCAGGGCCGACAGCTCCTGTGAGACGGCCCTGGTGAGTTTGGTGGCTGCTTTTGAACGTTTGGCGGAGAGTTCGACACCCCGCTGCCAGGCGGATTCCCCAAGCTCTTTCAGACCTGCCTCAATACGGGTGATCTCATCGGTCCTGCCTTCGAGTCGTGCCAGTCTCGTCGCGGCATCCGCACCAAAGGCAATGACCTCCGCCAGTGAGCCGCCGTATTTGCGCTTCAAGGACTGTATGAGACTCAGCCGTTCCTCCAACTCGCCTTGCCGTGCTGGATCCGTATCGAGCCGTTCCGCACGACGGCTCGTTTCGGTGGAGAGCTCACGCCAGATTTCCAATGCCTGGCTGTGAAGGTCTGAGAGAACGGACGATCCTGGATCCAACCTTTGGATTTCGTGAAGCGTGCGGCCCAGCTGACCTGCCTGGCTCAGCAGGGAGCTCTCGCCTTCGTTGAGCTGATCTGAGACCGCGCGTGAGAGCTCCAGAAGCCGGGATGCATTCGAACAGCGTGAGAGCTCATCCAGCAACAAAGGCTCCTCATCCTCGTGGAGTTTGGCTCCCTCGATCTCACGGACTTGGAACCGGAGCAGATCGATCTGCTGCGCGAACGTGCGGTCGTCCCCTGCCAGGGCTTCGAGCTCCGCCTTGAGGCGAGCCCATTCTTGAGCGATCGATCTCAACGAACTGAGCTCGGACTCCGACCCGGCATAGGCGTCGAGAAGCGTAAGCTGGCGTGAGGGGTGCAGAAGGGATTGATGGTCGTGTGGACCGTGCAGATCCACAAGCCATTCGCCGAGCTGGGCCAGGATTGCGAGCGTTGTGGGAGAGCCGTTGATGTGTTGGCGGTTTGCTCCAGCAGCTGAGAGGCTCCGCTTGATCACCAGCTGGCCGGCTTCACAAGGATCAATGCCGTGTTCCTCCAGGAAGGATCCGATCGGGGGCTTGCATTGGGAGAGATCAAACACGCCTTCCACCGAGCAGGTGTCTTCACCGGAGCGGATGAGCGATCGATCTGCGCGCTGGCCGGTGAGGAGAGTGAGTGCACCGATGATGACCGACTTGCCGGCACCCGTTTCACCGGTGATGACGTTGAGGCCCGGTTCCAACTCCAGGGCGAGTTCGGAGACAAGGGCCAGGTTCTTTATTCGCAACGACGCCAGCACGGGCCGGATCGTGGCGCGGTCCGCCCTCTTGAGCAAAGGAAAAGTCGAAACCGAAGCCTCGAGCTCTTCAATGTGGGACTAGAACTCGTTCCAGGAAACGATGCTGTAGCCCCGTGAAGAGTCGAGGTTGGCGAGGTCTTCGTCGTAGTGGAAATTGAAGTGTCCGTTCATGGTGATGGTGTTGGCAATCGCGGCGCCCACGAAGTCGTAGGTGGTGCTGCCTCCGCCGCCGAGGTTCAAGCTTGCTGACGGTGCATAAATGACGCCGGTGAAGGCTGCGTTCCCGGAGAAGCTCACACTGGTGTTGGTAGGGAGACCGAAGTACTGGAAGTCCTCGGCCTTCTGGGTGGAATTCATCACACCGTTGCCGCCCAGGCTTGTGGAGGCACCAGAAACATAAAGCTTTAGACTCGCACTCGGATCGATCTGGATGTAGGCGTTGCCGGAAAGGCTGACGGTACCCGTGACATGCAGTACGGCATCGCCGGTGACAAGGATGCGTTGACTGTTTCCACTCAGACCCAGGTTGCCGTTGATCTTCCAGTTCCCGGAGGAGAGGACGTAGGTATAGGAGGTGCCTCCGACCGTGCCTGAGCTCGGGGCGCTCGCACTCGCAAAGGGCCCGGAAACGTCTGGAAAGGAAACGTTCATGTCGTCGCTGACAGTGCCGGTCACAAACCCTTGTGCGCCGATGGACACTGAGCCGCCGGGACCTGTGGACACATCGCCGTAGATATCGGCGTTGCCCACGCTCAACGAATTGATGAGCTGACTGTTGGTCGCAACGTCTCCGTTCTGCTTCTTCTTGGCGGGATCATAAACGCCTCCGGTGCTATGGGAGGGGCTCGCGGAATCAAAACTGTCGACCATGATGTTGTTCCCTTTGAGATCAATCTGCCCCTTGGCGACCAAGCCCTTGACGAACAGACCTTCGCGGCTGGCCGTGACTCGCACACGGCGGGACACGTAGTTGGAAGTCGAGAGCGGGATTCGAACAAACCCTTGGGATTCGATCGTGGCAGGGTTGCCTGGTGTGATGCTTGTGACGCAGTAGGCTTCCGAGCTTCCGAGCTGGATCTGCTTGGTATAAACGCTGCCTGAGGAGGTCCAGCCATCGGTGGCCATGCTAGTATTCGAATTCAAGTGGGTTAAGGCCTCTTCAATGCCCCCTTCCAACACCGGAATCGTGAGATTCCAGGCCTGGGAACGGCCGGTCGCGGTCGTGCCTTGCTGTACAAGCGACATGTAGCTTGCGAGCGTAAACCCCAGGGTCGATGTGATGAGCAGTGTTGGAACCAGTGTTCCTCCTGCGTTCCGCTGACGTGAGAGGGAGCGGGTTCTCTTGGAAGGTTTCATAAGCGAAGGAGGGGCGAACCCCGGCTATTGTTTTCGAATGACGACTTTGGCGGTTTGGATGCTCTCGCTGTTCCGTATCTGACCAAGGATGCGGCGTGCACAAACCCAGCTCATGGAGACGAGCTTCGCCGTCGATGCGTCAGCCGTCGGGTATTGGTCATAAGTCCCCGCGACCGGGTTGCGCTGAAATAGGTTGAAGGTCAACGATTCGCAGTCTCTCAGCAGCGTTTGGGTCGTGCCGGCCTTCGTGCGGGTAAGTGTTCCCTCCCCCGATCGAAAAAGATAGGTGATCGATGCGCCCCCGGCCTCCTGGAGCACAAGCTTTGTCTTGGTGCAGGAAACCACCGATTCCGACTGCCGTATGTCGGTGCTTAAGGTGTCGAGTGCATTGCGGCTCGCCGAATCCAGGTCTGAGTAGTTCGCGATGCCGGAGAAATTCCTTGCAATGAAGATCGAGAAGGATCCAAGGGCGGCGGCGATCATGCCTCCGATCGCGATGCACATCATCATCTCCACCAGCGTGAATCCCCTGCGGGACCTCACTTTTCTGGTGTTGACCGAGGCAGAGGATCGAAAGGGAGACAGGCTAGTAAACATAGCTTTGCAGCCCGTTGAGTGACACCAGGGTGGATATCGAACGGGTTTGGGGACGGTTTCCGCTGGTCCAGTTCAGAGTTACAGTCACCATCCGCGTGTCTGCATTGTAGGAAGTTGCGAGCGGCGAGTTGGTGATCTGGATCGATCCCGCATAGGTGGGCCGACTGTTCGTATCGGTCGGATAAAAGGAGGTCGTGAAGCTCAACGGGATGAAGCCGTTGCTCGTTATCTGGCTGAAGGTGTACAGCCGGATGGTCTCCATCTTCTCCACAAGAATCTGGCTGGCTCGCAAATTTTCACGAGTGCTCGCGATGAGCGTGTTGCTAAACCCCACGCCCGCGTAGATCGAGGTGATCGTTATCCCGAGGAGAGCCATCGTGATCATGGAATCAATCAGGCTGAATCCATGGGCACTGCGGCACTTCGCGGCAGCGGATGCGGTGAGGCAGGTCTTCATGAGGACTCTCGTGTCGGTAAGTCTATGCCACTATTTGGAGGCCTGCAGAT
>VHDG01000389.1 GCA_016871475.1 Verrucomicrobiota bacterium | reverse complement strand
GTACAGGTCCACCTGGCCGTTGCGATTGTCCTGCCAGACGATCCATCGATCGTGAATGACGGGTGCGTATTGGCCAAAAATGTTGGTCGTGATGCGTCGGAACTCCCCGGTTTCAAGATGCCGGAAATAGATTTCTCCGAAGCCCACGTTCCGGAAATCCTGCCAAACGACCCGACCGTCCTGGATGTCCGGGTCGATTTCATCCTGGCTGGATGCAGAGACAACGGCGGTGTCGCCTGACACGGCGTTGTAGGCGCGCAGCTGCCAGGGGGCGGATGTCGAGCCGGCTGGACGGCTCTGGAAAACCACCCAGGGCCACTCGACGCAGGGATTGATCTCATCCTGCGCGGGTGTCTCAGTCACTCTGCGCGGGGCACCCGGGCTCTGGAGATCCTTGATATAGATGTCCCAGTTGGCGTTGGTCTGCCGTCCTTGCCAGACGACATGGCGGCCGTCGGTTTTCGGCGATTCCTGGCTGAGAATGCCCGAGGTCAGCTTTTGGATTTGAGCCGATGGATCGGTGAGATCCCGGGCGTAGATCTGTGCAAAACCATCGCTCTGATCCTGCCATACGCTCCAACGGCCTCGCGCATGCGGGTTTCGCGGGCCGCGCAAAGCGGACGCGAGGGCTTGTGGGTCGCCGCTGAGGTTTCCGACCTGAACCAGACGGGTTGCAAAGTTGGTTTTGCCCAATTCATCGGTGAGTGTCACTCGAACGGTATACCATCCTGGCGTCACAATGGCCCCGGTGTTGTCGCGGCCATCCCACGTGTAGGAAATGAGGTTGGTGGAGATGTTGGTGAAGCTTGTGCTCTGGACAAGCTGCAGCGAGGACATCTGGTATCCGTGCAGGGGATCCGTGATCCACGAGACCGTCTGGGCTGCTGAAAGAGCGGGGAAGGCTCCGCCAATCTTGCCGACTATGGAGACCACTTGTTGGGTCACCTCAAGGGAAGGCAGGGTTAGCGGAGTGGCAATGGGCGTTTCGGCTCTGAAGAAGCCGTTATGGATGGTCCAGCGATAGTGTGTAACACCCGGACCCCCGATCGTCAGGGCCGCACTGCGTTGGCGGCTTGGGGTGGCAGGTACCCCTGAAACCAGCAGGGGTGGAGCCGCAGGATCAATGGTCCACCGTAACGTCACCGACTGGGTCTCACCCAGGAAGCTGCCAAAGCGCGAGCGTCCCAGCACGGACAACGTCTGCTGTCCGTTGGCGAGGTTGGAAAGCGACAGCAGACTTGCCACCGGTTGTTCTTCGCTCCAGAGGCCGTTGTTCAGACGGAACCGATAGAAGTCCACGTTCTCGCCACTCACCCGGATGGAAGCTGTTCTGCCAGGTGTGGGGGAGGGAGGGACATTCGAGATGGAGACCCAGCCCACGACACCCTGGAAGATGTCCAGCTTGGCTGCTGTCTCGGCAGGGTTGGGAGCCATCCGAAACTGAATCGGTGCCTGTGAAGGCCGGACCGAGAGCGCGTCCCCAGGAACATAAATGGGATCGACAGGAGATTGAATCGAACCGAATTCCAGCGAGGCATCCCCGGCTACCACCAAAGTCTTGGTATTCGGAGCTTCCTTGTTCCCTGCCGAGTCGGTTGCGAAATAGGAGATCAGGTAGCTGCCGGGGTTTGGCAGCGAGAATGGAAGGGCCGGGATAAAAGGGCTGTTGGTGAGGCTGTAAACGATGCTCACCGGGTTGATGTCTTCCGAGATGAAGTAGATCTGGGTGGCAGGTGTGATGAAGTAAGTGTTCCCGTTCTGCGTGGAAGGACCTGCGAAATAAATTCCGGTCACGGGAGCGACTGTGTCCGGGCCGCCGGATTGATACGTCACCCGGTACGTGTATGAGGTCAAGTCCACGCGGTCGAAGATGTTCAGCCAGTTTTGACGGACGTTTCCAAGGCGCGTGTAACGGATATTGGTCCAGACATTATTTGTGTTGATGACCTTGCCGTCGGATCGAACCACACTTGCAATCCGGAGTCTTGCCTGGCCCGGATCCGGAACTCTGAAGTAACACCAGCCATCAATGTCCGGGGCGGCGAGCAGATCAAAGGAACCCCCAGCACCTACACTCCCAATGACTTGTACGTCCGATATCAGATTCACCGGTTGAACGCCGCCTTCACTTTCATAGAGCGAGTCCGGGTAGAGGTCTGCATCCCGATCCGTGTCAGCAAGGAAGTCTTTGATGGCATCCCGACCGGGCTCGTTGTTGAGAACTTCCCTGGCAATGAAATGTGCATTGAGGGCGACAATGACCGACGTCTCCTCACCTCCCAGTTCGGATGCGTGGCGATAGCTGGCTCGGAAATCAACGAACTCTCCGGAGAGAGACGTGATCATGTCCCAGGCGCCCTTGCGGGTCTGGCCGGGCAGGATATCACCCAAATCCACCAGCAGGCTAGGGCTCCGTTGTGGGGCATCCATGACACGGGATCCCAGCAGTTGCGCCACGAGCAGGAGGCCGTTGATGTTCTCGGTGATCTTCGGTTGTTTGGAATCGATACGAAGTTTCCTGGCCGGTCCGTGGCCGACGTTCTTCACAAGTACGCCGAGCGTGAAGGGGATTGGGCTTTCCATTTCCTCAGTGAATGGATCGTCGCCTTGAACATCCCGTGGCTGGAAATAGGTGATCTCCAGCTGGGGCTCGGGCTTGACCGTGATGGTGTCGGGCACGGCGAAGAGGACGTCGCCGGGAATGGTTGTCCCCCGGATCTTGCCGGCGAGTTTGCATCCGACCCGGTAACGTTGTCCGGCGGGGCTGGTGCCTCCGGCAGCGATCTTTGGGATGATGAACCATCGGATCACGGCCTTGGTGGTGGGGGCGATGACTCCGGAGCCATCGATGCTGTTGATGTTCTCAAAAGTTGGGGCTCGCACGAAGAACAGCGAAGAGGCATCGACGGGGACGCCGTTGGTCGTGTCTGGATTTTCAAACGTGAGTTCAGCGAAGAAATCAGTGATGGGATCCTGGCTGTCATTGTCGGTGACCTCGAGAGTGGCCTCGAATCCGATACGCTCCAGGGTGAGTTCCTGGGCGATCTCCATTTTGACCCTGGAGCAGACGCCTTGGAACTGCTGTTGAGACAGGACAGGGCGGGTCGAGGATAGCAGAGCCACCCAGCACGCAAGCAGGACAGTGATGGAGGCAGGGACGGTTTGAAGCGCCATCATACGGCAGCGGTGATTCAGGATTGGGCGGTTCATGGAGTTCATCGTGAGCCCTCCCTGGTTTCAGTGTGGAGAGGCGCAGGTGTCATGATTGGGGGTGGCAGCGGCGGGCTGTGTAGAGATGCGGGAGACAACTGCTGCGGGTTGCGGCCGCATCCGTCGTGGACCAGGAACCCGTTTGCGTAGAAGGCATGATCACCAGAGTTGATGAAGGTATAGACCGATTTTGCTCCTGGCATCTGGAGCACTTCATTGACTTCCACGCGTCGTCCGTCGTGGGTATGCAGCCAGTCGCCTTGCCGGATCAGCGCTGCAAGCGTCCAACCCTTCCCATCCAGCCAGATCAGATGGTCAGGGGACGATTCCAGCAAGTCGCTGCCTGCGCGGATGCCGATGAGGCCATTGATCTCGCGGGTTTGAGTTTCCCTGACGGGCGCAAACTCATGTGACCCCGACCCCGTCCTGACCAGATCTCCGGGTTTGATGTCCGCGATACGTTTGAGGGAGCCATCGGAGAGCATGACGCGGGTCTCGGCCACGAAACATGCGGGACCGGAAGGTGAGAATTGTGAGAAACCGGACGGGCCCGGGTTGTTCCCGCCGCCGCCGGGTCCGGTGCCACCTCCGCCTGTGCCGAAACAGTCAAGCGCCTGGCAGGCACAGCTCGCGAGATTGATGAAAAAGCTCACGACCCAGTTACCTGATGGGCAGGGCAGCGGAGACACAGGAAGAGGGCTGAAGTTTGGAGAGCACAACAGGGAATAGGTTACTGCGGCGCTTGCGGCGATGGCCATCGCTGTCCGGAGGTCTGCGCATTGTGCGCATGCATTGGCGATCGCCATCAAGCCACCCACGAGGTCCGCCAACCCGCCCAGTCCACCCGTTGCGCAGTCTGCAAAACTGGCCGCAGGCGAAGCATTGTCACCAAAACTCGGCGGGAACTGAAGGCCACCGGTGATGTTCCCGTTTTCATCGATGTCACGGGTCAGGCTCTTGCGGCGATCGTTGTACGTCCGCGCTGCTCTGCCTGATCCCGGGGTGGCGAACTGGTCAGCCGTCGCGTAGGTGTAGCGCATCGGAATCTCGACAGATTCCTGGGCTCTCAGCACCGGGATGTAGCTGATCAGAGGAGACAAGGTTCCCCCCTTGCCATCGTTCATCCCCTTGATCCTGACGTCGGTCATCTGAATCAGGCCATGGTTCTTGGCTTTCACAATGTAGGTCGCTTCATAGCCATAACCCACGTTCTTGAAGTCCATGTGAGGAGGGGTCAAGACGAGTACGGGCGCCGGGACGTGTGTTTCGAAGGTCTGTTCGATGATGATCTCATAGCGATCCGTGTACGGAACCGGCACGACCGAGAAATTCACTGTGACCAACGCGCGCGAGAGTCGAGGTTCGACCAGTATGGTCTGATCGGGAACGATTTCGATAACTCCGACTTCGGCTGAATGACCTGGAGCATTTACCTGCCAGGCCCAGGGGCCTTCCTGAAGATTCTTCACATCGGCG
>VHDG01000388.1 GCA_016871475.1 Verrucomicrobiota bacterium | reverse complement strand
AAGCGCCAGGGTGTGGGCAGCGGACACCGGCGTCGCATTGAGCGGACTGTTGAATCAAGGTCGAGCTGTGGATTCAGCCAGTTTCGTTCTCGATCCAACAAGAGTCCTGAGTACCACCTATTCCGGAAGCACCATGCTCTGGCGAGAAACTGCACCAACCCGCCCAGCAGTAAGAACGCGACTACCCACTGGAACCGTCAGTGTCGAGTTGTCCACGGATGGGAATCAGATTTTCGTAGCAGATCACGCCCGGGCGATCCATGTGCTTGATGGGAAATCCTTGAATCGGATTCGAACCACCAGGCTGGAAGAACAACTCGCCTCGATTGCAGTAGATCCGACAGATAGATACCTCGCCGTTGGAACAGTCCCAGGCAAGATTCACTTGCTGGAGCTGCCAGAACTCCGATTGAGCCGAACGTTTTCAACATCAAGCGAAAGCGTGCGTTCCCTTCAGTTCAACCCCGATGGTTCGCGCCTGCTCGCAGTGCACTGGGGGCGCGCGCAGTTGTGGGATACTGCCACGGGCGTCGCTGTGGGACCGGCTATGGGACACATTGGACCCATCCGGCATGCAATCCTGAGTCCGAATGGGGAATCGGTAATCACTTGCGGCAACGACAACGCGATGAAGCATTGGATGCCAGCCATGCAGGACACGCCCGTAAATGCGGGCGCGCGAAACTCAGATGTGCAAATGACCCAGTTTGATCCCACATCCACACGACTGTTGATCATCCCGTCTGGCACCCATCCGTTCGTGACATGGTTGGGGTCGGATTCGAACCGTTTCCTCACGCTACCGCACGGATCTCCGGCAAACTTCGGGGCATTCGATTCGACCGGCGCACGCGTGGTGACAGCGTCAGACGATCAAACCGCGAAGGTTTGGAACGTGCAGAGTACCGCGGAACTCATTCAAACAATTCCCCACCGAGGTCGTGTCAGATGGGCGGCTTTCGGACCCGACGGAAGCACACTGGTGACCGCAACTGCAGACGCAAGACTCCAGGTTTGGGACATCCGAACGGGGGAAAGTCTGACCGATGTGATCGAACTGACAGCTACATGGGGCAACGGAATGATCTCACTAAAGGGCCGAAGGTTCCTGGCAGCCACCCGCGATGGCACGATGGCCGCATCTCACTTGCCTGAGTGGATGGGGTCGTCTCAAGAGGCCACCAAACTAGCCGATCACGCCAATCGGCTTGCTCGATTGAGATTCACACCGCCGGATGTGTTTCAGCCATTCGAACTCGAAACCGGATCGCGCATCACTGAAATGCGCGACAGCCGGTGAATCCTGAATTGGGTCCAACCCCGGAAACCCATCAGCGGGAACTGCCCAGCCGCTCGTAGTAGCGTTTCACGGATTCGCTGTACTGCTTGGGCACCGGATCCCTGTCGATGGGCGTGGTGCTGTCCTTGGAATCACGCTTGGCGAGCTCTTCTCCCACGCGTTGTCGGACCTCGGCGAGGGGTTCGATAATCCGAGTCCTGACCAGATCCCACTGGGGTTCTTTCGCGCTACGCTTGTAGTCGTTTCGAATGGTTCGAGCCTGTTCCCGAACCTGCGCCACCTGCGACCGCAACTGGGGATCGTCAAGTATCTCCTCTACATCGCGAAGCCGGTCGGCCCACTTGGAGAAATCCTCCCCCGTCAACGGACCCTTGGTCACCTCGCCGCCTTCGCCTCCGAAGAAATCCTGAAGCCGCTGCCGATTGAGATTCCCGCGCTCGCCCCCACTGCCTCCGGTCCCGCGTTGTCCTCCCTGCTGAGCCTGGCCACCCGGGTTCTGTCCCTGTTGTTGCGGGTTTGGATTCTGGGCTTGGTTTTGGTTGGGGCTTCGCCCTGAGCGGCCCTGACCCTGACCAGGGGTTTGCCCAGCCTGGGCGTTCTGCGTTTGAGTGTTGCCGTTCTGTTGGGCCTGCTGCTGCCCAGGCTGCTGTCCCCGGCCCTGGCCCTGGCCTTGCCGTCCAGCTTGGGCTTCAGCGCGACCCTCGCCCTGATCATTTGCTTGCTGAGCACCTGGCTGGGATCCGGGTTGTCCCTGATTCGCTTGTTCAGTCGAGGGCTGCGGTTGTCCCTCGCCTTGCTGTTGTCCTTGTCCTTGTCCCTGGCCTTGCTGCTGGCCTCGTCGTTGTCCCTGGCTTTGAGCCCGGGCCTGGCTGGAACCCGGTTGCCGGTTCTGGCCCTGACCCTGGCCTTGAGCCTGAGCTTGAGAGGGGGACTGACCTTGGGTCGACTCTTGTGTAGCTGATGCCTCTTGCGAATCGCCAGGTTGTTGGGGTTGCTGTCCCGACTGGCCTTTGCCTTGGGCCTGCGCTCGAGCCTGTTGCTGGGAGGATGAAGACCGCCGGTTGGCTCCCTGTTGCGACGCCGATCCAGGTTGTCCTTGTTGTGCTCCTGGCTCCGGAGCTTCATTTGGTCCTGCCGCGGCTTGTTCTGCGGATGAATCCTGCTGACCTGCGCTGCCATCCTCCTGAGGCTCGCCTTGCCCAGGCGAGGGGCGGAGTCCCGATCTTCCTGGCGGAGGTTGTCCTGATGCAGCCCCCTGCTGACCCGACGCCTGAGCGGCTTGTGCCAGTTCCTGCTCTGCCTGAGCCCCCAGGGCTTCAAGCTCCTTCCTGGCCTGCTTCAAAGCCTCGGTGTCATCGCCCAGAACGCTCTCAGCTGCACGCTCCACGCCCGCACGAAGTTCATCAAGAGCCTGGCCCGTCTTCTGGGTTAGTTGGGCTGCCTGACTTTGGAACCCACGGCGAACCATCTCTCCGCTGACATCGAGTTGCGCCTCGGTCCTGTTCTGCTCGGTTTTCCGAAGCGTGTCGTAGAGTTGACGGGAGAGCAAGGGCTCCGAGGTCTCGGCTTGCTCGCTCATCTGCCGCATCTGTGAGAGAAGATTGGTCAGGGAGCTCTTCTGTCGTGCGAGCTCCTCGGCGGTCTGTTCCTTGGGAGTGGAGTCAATGAGGGTCTTGCGCTTTGGGTTGGCGAGCTCCTGCACCTGGGACGTGAGCTCCTGCTGTTTCTCCGCCAGCTGGCGCGCCTGGTTCCGCATCTGGCGGAGTTCATCTGCGAACTGGTTTGAGGTCTTCTTTCGAAAGTCCTCCTTGGCTTCCTGCAGATTCTGCTGAGCCCGGCTGCCTTCCGCGAGCGCCTGCGCGGTCTGGCCTTTGGACAAAGCCTCCGAGGCTCGCTGCATCTCGCCACGGGTTTGTTCCATCTGCCGTCTGGCTTCGGCTGTGTTCTCCTGGTTTGTCGACCGATCCATCCGTTGCTTCAACTCGTCAAGGTCCGCCAGCATCTCCTGTTGTTGTTCCTGCAAGCGCTTCAGCCGCCGACGAACTTCCTCACGCTCTTCCTCGGTCTTGGCCGCCTGCAGCGCAGCTTGCGCTTCCTTGATCTGCTCGTTGAGGTCCTCCTGACGTTGCGCGAGCTCCTTCAGCCGATTCAAAACCTGCAGGTTCTCCTGTTGTTGAGGATCCTGCCGTTGCTGAGCCTGCCGCTGCGTCTCATAGCGGTCCTTCTCCTCCCGCATGTCGAGTTGATCGAGTTGCTGCTGCATCGAGCTGCTTTGCCCGGCCATCTGTCCGCGGCTCCGACTGCGTCGCACCATGAACTCCCGGGCCTGCAGCCGGAGCAAAGCCTGATAAGCCGCCTGCTCAGGCTCGAGCGCCTGGATCGCATCATCCACGGAGGGCGCATCCGCGGCGCGGGTCAGAAGGTCCACCGCCTTCTTCATTTCTTCAGCAGCACCTTCAAGAATGACCCGTGATTCCGGGTCCTCGAGGTTCTGCAAAGCTCCCTGAGCCAGCTGAAGAGCCTGCTCCTGGGCCTGCTTGACGACATCAGTGTCCTTCGCGAAAGGTCCCCCTGCCTTGCCGGGATCACGCCCCTGCAACTTGAAGGTGGCTGTGACCACCTGTTTCTGAAGCTCCAGAAGCTTCTCGCTTTCCTGCTGGTCCGGCGGGGTCTGTCCGTCCTGCTCGCTCTCCTGACCCTCGCTCTTCCGAAAAACCTGCTCGAACGGCCTGATCTCAAGAAAAAACAGGTCGCTTGCAGTCCGGCGCGGCTTGCCATCAGGACCTACATCGTCCGCATAGAAGTGCCAGGAGATTAGCCGCCCGGGCTCGAGCTTCAGAGTCTCGAGCTTTAACAAGGTGCGAAAATCCTGTTTCTCGCCCGGGGCTGTGTTGGTCGCCACTGCGACCACAACCGCATTGGAGCGAGGTAGATTGTAGGAGAGACCATAACCCAGAAGCCCAAAGTCGTCCGAAATCGTCGACGCAAAGTCCACCTCCTCCAGTGGAGAAGCCTTCTGATCTCCACGAGGCGACGTGATCTTGATTTCAGGTCGGCGGTTGGGGAGGGCTTCAAACGTGAACTGTGCGACGGCTTTGTTGGTGCGGTTCTGGGCATCAACCAGCTTGAGATCCAGAGTGAGGTTCGATGACAGCAGGTGATGGGCAAGCCAGGCGCGGGCGATCCCGTTGCTCGTATGCAAGGAGAGCCGATGCCCCTGCCTGGATTCCAGCCAGGCGGATTGGACAGGTTTATTCAGGGCGAGATCCAGCGAAACAAGGGAACCCTCCACTGCGCTCACGCGCCGTGTATCGGGAATCGTTTTCTCCGGAAGGCGGGTGTAGGTGGGATGTGTGATTCGTGCATCCGCGCGTTCGAGGCGTGGAAACT
>VHDG01000387.1 GCA_016871475.1 Verrucomicrobiota bacterium | reverse complement strand
TCAATTCGATGATGTGGTCGCAGTCTCCCACAGCGATCAACACGCTCGCCGCCATGCAACGCTGGCCGGCGCATCCAATCGCGCTGGACACCACGTTCCTGGCGGTGATGAGGGGGTCGGCGTCGGGGACGACGACGAGGTGATTCTTCGCGCCACCCAGAGTCAGCATGCGTTTATTGGACGCGATGCCGCGCTCATAAACCGTTTTTGCGACGGCCGTTGACCCCACAAAGGCCGCTGCGTTGATCCCCGGGTGATCCAGCAGGGCTTCGACGGTCTCGCGGTCCCCCTGCAGGACGCTAAAAACTCCGTCAGGCAGTCCTGCCTCCTTCAGCAGATCCGCGAGCAGCAACGGCGTGAACGGAACCTGCTCGCTGGGTTTGAGAATGAAGCTGTTCCCGCAGGCGATGGCCATCGGAAACATCCACATGGGCACCATGGCGGGGAAGTTGAACGGGGTGATGCCCGCCACGACCCCGAGCGGAAAACGGCGGGTGTAGCAGTCGACTCCGGCGCTGACCTCCAGGAGGTCGCCTGCGAAGAGCTGTGGGAGGCTTGCGGCATACTCCACGATCTCGATTCCGCGCTGGATGCCGGCGGCAGACTCGGCCGGAGTCTTGCCGTTCTCAGCGGTGACCTGCTGCGCGAGGGCTCCCAGGTTTTTTTCGACGAGCGTCTTGAACCTGTAGAGCACCTGGACCCGATCCTTCACCGGCACGAGACTCCAGCTCCTAAAGGCCTCCCTGGCGGATGTGATGGTCCGGTCAACGGTCGGAGCATCCGCGACCCGCACCTGGCCAAGGGGAGAGTTGTCCACCGGCGAGGTCAGCGGGGCAAGAGAGCGGGGGCCTGCCTCGGCGCGCGCGCCGTTGATGTAGTGATGAGCTGTTTTTGTCATGAGGCGAATCGCCAGCCTGATCCTGATTGGCTAAGCCACGATACGAGGTGGCTAAGCCACTTGTCAAAAAACTTTTTATCGGGGAATGTGCATGCATGTCCGTGAACGGCACCTTTCACCAGCAACTGATCGAGCAACTGCGGGCCCTTGTGCGCGGAGGAGACTTTGCGCCGGGGAAGCAGTTTCTCACTGAACGCGAGATCGCCGAGCGTTTTAAGACCAGCCGGCCGACTGCGAACAAGGCCTTGAGCAGCCTGGTTTCGCAGGGGTTGCTCGAGATGCGTCGCGGGGCGGGGACCTTTGTCCGGGAGAGCGTCCTGGACTATGACCTGGAGAGGCTGGTGAGTTTTACGGACAAAGCGATGGCGGCCGGCAAGGTGCCTGGCACGACCTTGATTGATTATCGCAAGATCGATGGGAGGACAGCCCCTCCGGAGGTGGCTTCGAGTCTGAAGGTCGGTCCAGAGGAGTCCTTGATCTACATGGAACGGGTCCGGCTGGCGGATGGGATGCCGGTGATTTTCGAGCGGCGGCATGTTGTTGCGAAGCTCTGCCTGAAGATGACGCGAGCTGATGCCAAGGGATCGCTCTATCGGTGTTGGACGGAGAAATGCGGTCTGGAGATCAGCGGAGCGGACGAGGTGATCCACGCGGTGAACGCCGGCAAGGCTGAGGCGGGGCATCTTCGGGTGCCGGTGGGCCGGGCTTGTTTCGCGATCGTCGCCACGGGTTTTGTTGGAGACGGACAACCCCTCTGGCATGAGACCACTGTCTATCGGGCTGATGTTTATGAGTTCCGCAACCACATTCGCGGCCTCAATGACTCACGATCCGCGCTGGGACGGATCAGAGATCGGAGATCCCTGCACCGTTGAGACGATCGCAGGTAATGCGGATGTTGAGCCGGAGTAATAGATGGAGGGGGCATCAAAGAAAAACCTTGTGAATAAATTCACACTTCGGCAATTTCCCCCCGCTTTTTCGGCGGCCCCTCGTTCCGATTTTCTTTTGCGGCGGGCTCCAAACCTTATTCACACATGCGGCTGACCAAACAACTGATTCTTCTGGCATTGATGTTGGGGTGGACGTCCTGGACGTTCGCAGCCGACCCTGCCGGCGCTGCTTCTGCTCATGGTGCTGGTGATGCACATGCTGAACACCATGGCCTGCCTTCGGCTGCTCCGATCGTTTTCAACGTGGGTCCCCTTCCGGTGACGAACTCGATGTTGGTCACATGGCTCGTGGCTCTCTTCCTGATCATTTTTGCCCGTATCGCAATGGCCAATTCCAAGGAAGTCCCTCAAGGAGCTCAGAACTTTTGGGAATGGATGGTTGAGTCGCTTCAGAACTTCCTGGGGGGAATCATTGGAAAGGAGTTGGTTGGCAAGACTTTCTGGTTCTTCGCCACCGTGTTCATTTTCATTCTTTTCACCAACTGGCTGGGTCTGGTTCCGGGTGTTGGAACGATTGGTTGGGGGGCTCATCAGACGGGGACCGCCATTTTGCCAACCTTCGATCATCTGGAGCGTCCGTTGTTCCGTGGTGGGAATGCGGACCTCAATATGACCTCGGCCATGGCGATGATCTTTTTTGTTTGCTGGACGGTCTGGGCGCTGAAGTCCAACGGGCCCGGTGGTTTCATCAGCCATATCTTCGGTTACCGGGGAGATGCCCAGGGGGGCATGCGGTTTTTCCTCATCCTGGTGTTTATCGCTGTGGGTGTCCTGGAAGTGATTTCGATCTTGTTCCGGCCGGTGTCGCTCTCATTCCGACTCTACGGAAACATCTTCGCGGGTGAGAACCTGCTTGAGTCGATGGCCATGATGGGGGGGGCTATGTTTGGCTGGCTGGTGGCGCTGCCCTTTTACTTCATGGAGCTGATTGTCGGGTTGGTGCAGGCATTGGTTTTCACGCTTCTGACAGCGATCTTCACCTCTCTGATCTGTTCACACGGGCATGATGAGCATCATGAAGAGCATGAGCATGGTCCTGAATGCGACCACGATCATGGGCATGATCACGCTCACGGCAAGACCGCGGCACATTGAACCAAACCAAACGATTTCGTTCGCCGGACCGTGCAAGACTGCGGAGGCGAACGGGAAAACAAAGAAAAGGAAACACATATGGAAATGGTCGCTGAAATCACGGGCAGCATTCACGTCGGTCTGGCCGCTGTTGGCTCAGCTATCGGCGTGGGGCTCATTGGTATGAAGGCATCTGAGGCGGTCGGTCGTAATCCGGGAGCTTCCGGCGCGATCCTGACCCAGGCCATCATCAGCTCAGCGTTGGCTGAAGGTATCATCTTCTTCGCCATCTTCTTGGTGAAGTAACCATGATTCCGTTCCCCCGGAGCGATCCTCCGGGGGGACCACTTTCCCGAACTCGATATGTCCAATTGGATCTTACTCGCGGCGGCGGCAGGGGGCGGCGATAGCATTCCCGCGCAGATCGCCAACACCTTCGGATGGAACGCCAAGCTGTTCACCTCCCAGGTGATCAGCTTCTGCATCGTTGCGTTCATCCTTTACAAGTTTGCCTACGCGCCCATTCAAAAGCTGCTGGCTGAGCGTGAGAAGAAGATCGCTGACGGACTGGCCAATGCCGAGAAGACCCGTCAGGAGCTAGCCCGGGCGCAAGCCAAGGCTGAGGAGATACTCAATCAGGCCAACGCGCAGGCCAACAAGCACATCGAGGAAGCGCGTCAGGCGGCATCGAAGGTGTTGGAAGCCGAGACACAGAAAGCAGTTGCCGCCGCGAACGACATTGTCACGAAGGCGCGGCAGGCCAGCGAAGCCGAGCTTGTGCGCATGAAGGCTGAGCTGCGGCGCGAGGTGGGGCGGTTGGTGGCCCAGACGACTGCGAAAGTCGCCGGTAAGGCCCTGACTGCTGACGATCAGCAACGCCTGGCTGAGGAAGCCAATCGTCACCTTTCTGCCTGATACCAAGGTCATGAAAGTTTCAAAACAAGGCCGAAGAGATGCGAAGTCCCTCCTTGCGGCGTGCCGTGTGAACGGCGTGCTCGACGAGGCCAAGGTCCGCCAGGCTCTGACGGTCGTCCTGCAGCAGAAGCCGAGGGGCTACGTGGGATTGCTTTCCTACTTTCAGCGATTGGTGCGTTTGGATATTGCCAAGCGGACCGCGGTTGTGGAGAGCGCGGTGGCACTCCCACCCGCCTTGCAACAATCGATTCAGCAGAACCTTCTCAGTAAATACGGTGCTGGAATTCAAGCTGCCTTCAGCACCAACCCCGCCCTGATCGGCGGAGTGCGTATTCGCGTGGGCAGCGATGTTTATGACGGAAGCATCCAGGCAAAACTGAACAACCTGGCTGACCAATTTTAACGAACCGCAGTGATCCCTTTCACCCAGACGACAGAGCTATGAGTTCACTTCTACAGGAAATCGAAGCACAAATCTCCGGCATCAAGACCAATGTTTCCCGCCAGAACGTGGGAGTGGTCCGTGAAATCTCCGACGGCGTGGCCAAGATCGAAGGCCTCTCGGATTGCATGGCCAACGAGATGCTTGACTTCGGCAACGGAGTCATCGGCCTCGCATTGAATCTCGATGAAACCGAGGTCGGAGCCATCATTCTTGGTGACTATCTAGGTGTGAGGGAAGGTGCGGAAGTTCGCACCACGGGCAAGCTGCTTTCCGTTCCGGTCGGCAAAGGCCTTCTGGGTCGTGTAGTGGATGTGCTGGGCCGTCCGCTCGACGGGAAGGGACCGATCAAGGAAACAGCCTTCTACCCCGTTGAGAAAATCGCCCCGGGTATCGTGAAGCGCCAATCTGTCAGCCAGCCTCTTC
>VHDG01000386.1 GCA_016871475.1 Verrucomicrobiota bacterium | reverse complement strand
CCGGTTCCTGGGACGCTGGCGTTACACTGGAAAGCAAAACGAATCTGCTCCACGGGCGCGGACATTAGGTGGCGTTGCTCCCGGGGGGAAAGAACTATTTGCAGCAGTCGCACGGTCGCATCCGGCCAAACTTTTGGCTTGCTCACCGCCAAAGCCTCAGGGCATAGAGCTGCGCGATATGTCCAAGGAATTGTCCCCGGCCTCCGCGGCCCTTCAAAAGTATTTTGGTTTCCATGCATTTCGCCCACTCCAGGAGGAAATCGTCTCTGACGTGCTCGCGGGCCGGGATGTGCTCGCTCTCCTTCCCACGGGCGGTGGCAAGTCGCTCTGCTTCCAGCTCCCTGCCCTGCTCCTGCCAGGGGTCACGATCGTGGTCTCCCCCCTCATCGCCCTGATGAAGGATCAGGTCGATGCCCTCACCGCAGCGGGCGTGCCCGCTACCTTCCTGAACTCAACCCTGCCTGCGGCTGAAGCCAGACTTCGCCTCGAGGGGCTCCAGAACGGCCAATACAAGCTGCTCTACGCCGCGCCGGAGAGAATCTTCATGCCGGGCTTTCTCGAAAACCTGGCCCTCTGGAACCCCAGCCTCTGGGCGATTGACGAGGCACATTGCATCAGCGAGTGGGGCCACGACTTCCGAACCGACTACCGCCAACTCGCCACGATCCGAACCACATTCCCCCACCTTCCCATCCTCGCCCTGACCGCCACAGCCACAGAAAGAGTCCGCGATGACATTCAAACGCAGCTGCAGATGCGGAACCCGAAGCGTTACGTGGCCAGCTTCAACCGCCCCAACCTCGCCTACCGGGTCGAACCCAAACGGGGCGCTGTGGGGCAGCTCATCGACTACATCCGGCAGCGACGCGGAGACTCCGGGATCGTCTATTGCCAGACACGCAAGCGAACCGAGGAGCTCGCGGAGGCGCTCACCCTGAATGGCGTCAAGGCAGCCGCCTACCACGCCGGAATGAGCCCGCAGGACAGGGCCGCAGTTCAGGAAAAATTCCTGCGCGACGAAACCCCGGTCATGTGCGCGACCATCGCGTTCGGGATGGGAATCAACAAACCCAACGTTCGTTACGTCATACACTGCGACATCCCCAGAAACCTCGAGGGCTACTATCAGGAGACCGGCCGGGCAGGCAGGGACGGCTTGCCGGCAGATTGCCTCCTGCTCTACAGCGCCGGCGACGTCATCAAGAGCGAACGGCTCATCGACATGCGCAACGAAGGCAACGACTCGGTTCGCGCAAAGGCGCAGCTCCGTTTGATGCAGGATTACGCAGAAAGCACGGATTGCCGCCGCCGCACCCTGCTGGCGTACTTTGGCGAACGCGTGCCGGAAGCCAGCTGCGACAACTGCGATGTCTGCACGGACGCTCGTGAAACCTGGGACGCGACTCTGGCCACTCAAAAGTTTCTTTCCTGCGTGTACCGGATCCGTGAGAAAAGCGGCTTTGCCATGGGCGCATCCCATATCAGCGACGTACTCGTCGGCAGCCAGAACCAGCGGGTCAAGGATCTCGGACACGACCTCCTCACCACACACGGCGTCGGATCGGAGATGCCCAAGGCGGATTGGATGGTACTGAGTCGCGAGCTGGCCCGCAGAGGTCTGCTCCTCCAGGATCCTGACCGCTTCCAAACGCTGACCATCACCCCGGCAGGAATGTCCTTCCTGAAGGAACGTCAATCGCTTCACCTCACCCGGCCCAAATCCTCCCGCGAAGCCGGCACGAACAGGAGGCATGCGGACAGGTTCAGGGACGCCACCCGCAAGCACCTCGCCGGCTCCGGAAGCGACGCAGCCTCTTCCCATCAGGTAGGAGAGGCCCCGACGGATCAGCTCATGGCGACAGGTCCGGGCCCGACGCCCGAGTTTGATGAACAACTCTTTGAAACGCTCCGAGGGCTGAGAAAACAACTCGCCGACGATCGCGATGTGCCCGCCTATATCATCCTCTCGGATGTTGCCCTGCGGCAAATCGCAAGACGCTACCCCGAGTCCGATGAAGCCCTTCTGCAAATCAGCGGCATCGGAGAGAAGAAACTGAGGGAGTTCGGTCCCAGCCTGATTCAGGCAGTTCGGGACTTTCTTCTGACGCATCCCAAGCGGACCTTTTCTGAGACGGCGTTCAGCCCGAAGCGACAGCCCGTAAAGGCCGGATCGCTGTCCGGGACCGTCGCCGAGTCCGTGGCGTTGTTCCGCTCCGGGCTCTCGCCCGAAAGGATCGCGGAGAACCGTAAACTCAGCCCATCGACCATCTTCGGCCACCTCGCGCAAGCCGCTCAATCCGGTGAGCGACTCGAGGCTGAACACCTCTTCCCGGCGGGGCTGGAAGGCCTGGTGAAGGACGCTCTGCTGAAACACGGGGCGGGAAACATGGCCGGCCTGGTGGAATCGATCGGCCAGGGAATGGACCACGGGAAGCTGAAGCTGTTTCTCGCACTGAAGCCCGGCCTCGTGAGCTCCGAACGTCGGACGTGATCAAGGATGCGCCGGCATCTGCACAACCCGGTCGGCGATCCGCAGCGCCGCCGATCGATGTGTGACAATGATCGCAGCCCGGCCGCGGAGAAATCGTTGCAAAGAATCCAGCACTCTCGCCTCGCTGTCCGCATCCAGGGCGCTCGTAGGCTCGTCAAGCAGCACCAGCCGCGGATCTGCGAGAAACGCACGCGCCAGTCCGATGCGCTGCCTCTCCCCCACACTCAGTCTCGATGCCCCCTCCCCCACGAGCGTCTCGTAACCCATCGGAAGCTTGCGGATAAACTCGTCGGCATCCGCATCCCTGGCCGCTTGCACGATCGCGCCGGGGGATGCCTCGATGCGGCCCAATGCGATGTTCTGCGCGATGGTTCCCGGCAACAACAAAGGTTCCTGGTGCACGAAAGCAACGCACCCTCGGAGCTCCGCCAGATCAAGCCTTCTCACGTCTGTGCCCAACCAGTTGACCTCACCCCTCTGTGCATCCAGAAACCGGGGGATCAGTTGTAAAACCGTCGTCTTTCCAATCCCGCTTGGCCCGACAAGCGCCACGGTTTCATTGAACGAGAGTGCCAGAGAAAAATCCCGCAGCAGGACTTGATCCGCGGCGTAGGAGAAACCAACACCCCGAAACTCCACCAAAGGGCTGTCCGGAGCCTTCAGGTCGGATCTGCAGCTTTTCAGCGGCACCGGCGCTTGGGGTGAAACAATCGGCTCGGGAAGGTCGAGAATCTCGAACACCCTTCGCACCCCTGCCCCGGCAGCAGCGAGCGTGGATCCCATGTGACTGAGCTGGTTGAGCGGCTCATACAGCTGTCGCAGGTAAGCCAAAAACACAAGCAAGCCACCTAGAGTCACGGCTCCCTCGGAAGCCTTCAGGCCGCCCCAGCCGGCTATCACGGCCGTGCTGACCGCGAACACCCCGGCCACCGCACAGTTGTAGAGCAGCTCGGATCGGTGCTGGCTGAAACGCGAGGCTCGGGCATTGCCCGCAGCCTGATCAAAGTCCGCCTGCTGCCGGCTCTCCAGCCGGAATGCTTGAATCAGGGCGAGGCCCTGAATCATCTGTTGCAGCCTCCCCACCACAAGGCTGTCCTCCCGCTGCGCGACTTCGCCCCGCGCCCGCATGGCAGGCCCCATCCAACGAATCACCGCCAGCAACACGGGCACGGCAGCCAGGGCTGCAAGTGCAAGCGCGGGATTCAGCCGCCAGAGAATCGCCGACATCAGCACCAGTGTGACCAGCGACGCCAACGCGTGATGCACGATCTGCTGGAAGAGAGTTTGGAAGGAACATGCATCCCATGTCGCACGGTAGATGAGATCTCCGGCCGCCCGGGTCTGCCGGCTCTGAATCGACATGCACTGCATCCTCGCAAAGAGCTGGGTGCGGATGCGGGCAAGTCCCTGAAGCCCGAGTCGAATGGCAAGCAGGCTGGCCGCAGCGGCCAGAAGGGCGTGACTGGCAGCAAAAAGAAACATCAGGAGCGCGAGCCACCCGATCTGCGCGGGCACACTCATCGATCCCCATCCCTCGGGCATCCATGAGGCGGCCGGTTTGCCCCCAAGAACCTGGTCCGCCAGCACAGCCATCGGCCAGGGCTGAAGCAGCCCCGTCAGACACGAGAGAATCACCACCACGGCAAGGCCCAGCACCTGCCATCGTTCGGAAGAGTAGAGCCGAGAGACCCTTCGCAAATCACGCATGGGACCTCGAAGGCGAAGGAACATCGACCAGCAGTCGCAGGCTGTTGAACACAACGATCACCGTGCTGCCCTCGTGCCCGATCACTCCCCAGGTCAGAGGGACCACTCCCGCCAAAGCTCCAAGCCCCAGCACGACGACCGTCCCGAGCGACAGGACGAGGTTCTGGCGAATGACCCTTCTCGCGCGCTGGCTGAGGCGGAACGCGAACAGAAAGTTTTCCAGTCGATCATGCATGAGCACCACGTCGGCCTGCTCAAGGGCCGCGTCCGAACCTCTCACACCCATTGCGACGCCGACATGTGCTGCGGCGAGACTCGGAGCATCGTTCACTCCATCGCCGATCATGGCCGTCGGTTCTCCCGCCCGTGTGAACGCCTGAATCGCCTCCACCTTCTGCGCCGGTGTCAGTTCAGCCCGAACATCCTGCAGCCCCAGCCGGGCCCGAAGCGCCTCGGCAGCTGCATGCCGATCCCCCGTGAGAACAACGGAACCCAGGCCGGCTCGCCCGATCAACTCC
>VHDG01000385.1 GCA_016871475.1 Verrucomicrobiota bacterium | reverse complement strand
TTTCCGGCAGCAGAACTACACCAACGCCGAGATCCAGTTCCGTCGGATCTATCAGAACACGAACTGGCCGGTCAGCGAGTTGACCTACGAGGCGAAGATGCAGGAGGGACGTGCAGCCTTTGCGCGCCAGGGTTTTAACAATGCCCAGGAACTGTTCACGCAAATCTTGAATGCTCAGCCGCCCTATCCGGGTTTGGTGGCGGATGCGTTCTTCGCCTACGGTGATTGTTTGATGATGCAGGCTTCGATATCCACCAATGCATTCGCGCGTTACGAGGAGGCCAGCACCGCCTATCGCACCATCACGCGAAACTTTCCGACGAACGCCGTGACTCCGAAAGCCTGGGGCAGCCTGGGCAACTGCCTCCTGCAACTGGCGCAGCAGGACCCGGTCTTCTACACCACCGAAGCCACCAACGCCTACCAGCAGGTGCTCAACCATCCTTTGGCCATTGTGCAGGATCGAAGCCAGGCTGAGATTGGAATTGCTCTCGCCCTCAAGAAACGAGCGGAGTCGCTGCCTTCATTGTCAGATCGCACCCTCCTCCTCGAAAAAGCGTTGTATCACTTCCACCGCGTCCTCTACGGGAACAACCTCCATGCGGGAGAGGTCGCGCACCCCTTCTGGCTGAAGAAGGCCGGACTTGAATCCGCGCAGACCGCGGAGACACTGCAAAACTGGGATGCAGCGCTGGGAACCTACTCCAGACTTCGGGAACTTCTGCCACAGCTGGCGCCAGACCTGGATCGTCGTATCGCGAGAGCGCGTGCAGCCAAGACAGGGGAAACCCGCCCAGCCCAATAGCTCCCCGGAGACCCGCAACGTCCGAGGGCAGATTGACGAGCCCGGTTCAGGGGTGTCATGAATGTCCCACCGGGCCGAGGCCCGCCCACATGAAAAAATCTAAGACCCAGGCAGCGCTTCGCTCGTTAAGCCGTCATCTCCACGCGGATGAGCTTCTGTTGAATCCCGCCGATTGCGCGCGGTTCAAGGGCGACAAGTGGTTCGCTGCTCATCAACCAGATGCTGTGGTGCTCGCGCGTGACGCAGATTCCGTCTGCCGAACGCTCGCCCATGCCTTCAAACACGGGATCCCTGTCACACCCCGTGGCGCTGGACATGGCTATGTCGGAGGATGCGTTCCGGTCAATGGCGGCATCGTGCTCTCCCTGGAAAGGATGAATCGCATCATCGAAATCAATCCCCGCGACTTCGTAGCCGTTGTCCAACCGGGTGTCGTGACGGCTCAGTTGCAGGCTGCAGCCGAAAAGAAAGGTCTCTTCTATCCGCCCGATCCTGCAAGCCGCGCCGATTGCAGCATTGGAGGCAACATTGCCACCAACGCAGGTGGACCCCGCTGCT
The DNA here is from genome assembly GCA_016871475.1 of Verrucomicrobiota bacterium. Lineage (GTDB taxonomy): Bacteria > Verrucomicrobiota > Verrucomicrobiia > Limisphaerales > UBA11320 > UBA11320. Next base: position 3,355 of record VHDG01000385.1, on the reverse strand, counting down.
TGAAGTACGGGGTGACGCGTGACTATGTGCTGGGGCTGCAGGTGGCGCTGGCATCGGGCGATCGGGTGGATCTGGGAAGTCGCACCCACAAGAACAAGACGGGGTTCGATTTGCACCGGCTCTTCGTGGGAAGCGAAGGGATGCTCGGAATCGTCACTCAGGCAACCCTCAAGCTTCTTCCTCTTCCCCCCGACCGCGCCGCGTTGGCCGCCGGCTTCCCGAACATGGCAGCGGCGCTGAGGTCGCTCGAGGATATCTTTGAAGCAGGATTTCTTCCCTGCGCCCTGGAGATCGCAGACAAGTTCACTCTCGCAGCTGCACGCAAGCGAACCGGCAGCAAGGATCTTGAAGGGTCCGAAGCCCTGGTGATTACCGAGCTCGATGGTCAGCCATCTTCCGTGCGACACGAGATACGGGCGTTGGAGCGTATCCTGCAGAGGAGAAAGCCAGTGATGCTCAAGCGCGCGCTGGGCCCGGCTGCTTGTGAGCGTCTCTGGGCGGTACGACGCGAATTCTCCTACGCCCTGAGAGATACAGGCCTCACCAAGCTGAATGAAGATGTCGTGGTTCCCCGCGGCAAGCTCCATGAGCTCTTCAAGCTCGGAGCCGACCTCCAACGTCGCTTCGGAATGCACGTCGCCTGCTTCGGTCATGCCGGCGATGGCAACATCCACGTTAACCTGATGGTGGACTACTCGGTTCCAGCGTCGCGCCCCAAGGCCGACGCCGCGCTGGACGAGCTGTTCAAAGGCGTCCTGGGCGTGGGAGGCGTGGTCACCGGCGAACACGGAATCGGGCTGGCCAAGAAACCGTGGTGGAATCTGGCCGCATCCGGGAGCATGAACGCTCTCCATCATTCCATTAAGCAAGCCCTCGATCCCAAAGGCATCCTCAACCCCGGGAAGTTTCTTGGATAAAGGTCTGCTCTTTGCATGAGTGGTTTGGACCCATGTCATCCGCCGGTCGTCCAACGCATCCTCAGGTATATCCAGGATGTCACCCACGCAGGCTTCAGCGACGACGCGTCGTTCGGCTCACGTTTCAACGAGCTTAGCCTTGAGCTCTTTGAGTTTCAACTCGCCCACTCCGAACCCTACCGGGCTTGGTGCGGTGCGCTGGGGAGGGATCGCCTCCGACCGGGAAACTGGTTCGAGATCCCTTGCGTGCCAACGATCAGCTTCAAGGAAGTCGATTGGTCCTGCCTTCCCGCTGATCAACGCCGGCATGTGTTTCATTCCAGCGGAACCACCACCCACCACCCCAGCCGGCACTTTCACTCTGATGGCTCGCTTCAGCTGTACGAGTCCTCTTTGCTGCCTTGGTTTGAGAGGCACTTGATGGCAGGCCTCTATCCCAATCAGCTCGTTCGGCTGTTGTCGCTGACACCTCCTCCAGCCATCGCAACCCGCTCCTCGCTCGCTTGGATGATGGGGAGCGTTCTCCGGACTTATGGCTCATCCGGGGCGATCTTTGCAGGTCGGTTGGACAGCACCGGAGCATGGGAAGTGGATGGGGATCTTGTGACTCGCCATTTGTGCGCTCCAGGGACAACCGAGGAGCCCACGATACTGCTTGGGACTGCGTTCAACTTTGTTCACTTGATCGATGAATTTTCCAGGCGTGGAATCAGGCTGCAGTTGCCTCCGGGCTCGGCTGTGATGGAGACCGGAGGATACAAGGGAAGGTCGCGCTCCATGCCGCGGGATGAGCTTCATGCGATGATCACCGAGAGGCTTGGGCTGGGAGGTGACCGGATTATTTGTGAGTACGGCATGAGCGAGCTGAGTTCGCAGGCCTACGACCTTGCTCTGAGTAACCCGTCGGCTTTGGCTCCAAGCTCCCGCCGATTCCGATTTCCGCCGTGGGCGCGCGTTCGGATTATTTCACCGGAGACCGGGGACGAGGTGGGCATGGGTCAGGCAGGCGTGGTGCAGGTCGTGGATCTAGCCAACGCCTACTCGGCCATGGCCCTTCGGACGGGCGACCTCGGACGACGTTGGGAGGATGGTTTTGAATTGATCGGGCGTGCCGAACCCTCCGACCCCCGTGGTTGCTCACTCGCCAGCCCGAGCTTGTCGTAGGCAGCTCCAACCGCCTGCTGGAAGAAAGCCGGACTTTCCCTGTAACAACTCCAAGAAAACGCTTCTGAGGAGGTTAGAGAACGATTAGAAGCGTATGAGCACGAACTTGAAGAACCCGCCCCATTGTCCGAATTGCGGCAAGCTCATGCCTGCGGGACCGCTGGCAGGATTCTGCCCCGCATGTCTGCTGGCGCAAGGCGCTGACAGGGCAAGCGGGGATGGGTCGGACTCTGGCCGATTTGATCCCCCATCCGTCGAAGAGCTTGCGGGGCTCTTTCCCCAGTTCGAGATACTCGGCCTGATCGGCGCAGGCGGCATGGGCGCGGTGTACAAGGCGCGCCAGCCTGCGCTGGATCGGCTGGTTGCACTCAAGGTTCTGCCGGCCATCAGCCCCCGGGGTGCAAACTTCGAGGAACGTTTCAATCGCGAGGCCCGGGCGCTGGCCCGGCTGCATCATCCAAACATCGTGGCCGTGCACGAGTTCGGACGCGCCGGTGCGTTGCACTACTTCGTCATGGAGTTCGTGGATGGCACAAACCTTCGCTCCCTCGAGCAGGCTGGGCGGCTTTCGCCACGCGAGTCCCTGCAGATCATCCCGCAGATTTGCGACGCCCTCCAGTACGCGCATGACGAAGGTGTGGTTCACCGCGACATCAAGCCGGAGAACGTCCTGGTCGATCGAAAAGGCCGGGTGAAGATCGCAGACTTTGGGCTGGCGAAGATTTTGGGAGCGGAGCCTGAGGCGGCTCGACTCACCGCTGAAGGTCAGGTGATGGGCACTCCGCATTACATGGCCCCCGAGCAGGTGGAGAGGCCTCTGACTGTCGATCATCGCGCTGATATCTATGCGCTTGGCGTGGTTCTTTACGAGATGCTCACGGGTGACTTGCCATTGGGGAAGTTCGCACCTCCTTCCCGCAAGGTGCAGGTGGATGTGCGGTTGGATGATGTCGTGTTGCGCGCACTCGAGAACGATCCGGCGCGTCGTTACCAGAAAGCCAGTGAGGTGAAGACGCAGGTGGAACACATCGCCAGCACACCCGACACGGGAGGGTCTTCAACCCCTCCGTCCATTCTGGATGGAACTCTCCTGCGCTGGGCCGGCTTTCCACTCGTGACCCTGCGAGATGGCAAACGACGAGTGAATCGTAAGGAAGCCTTCAAGATGTTCGTGATCTTCTTTGGCCTGCTCACGTTGGCGTTTGGGCTCGTATCGCTGGTTCACGGGGAAAATCTGTTTGGCTGGTTGGGCATCGCCGGAAAGGCGAGCTTGA